>CAUSAW010000027.1:0-22108 GCA_963529725.1 uncultured Kingella sp.
ACACTCTTGCTTGTTGGAAATGTTGTTGGGTGTTTCTTATTTTGTTTAACTATAACGTTGCGCCCAGTAAAAAGGCAGCCTGAAAAACCGTTCAAACGTTTTTCAGGCTGCTTTTGCGTTAAATTCTGGGCGATATGGCTCACTGCTGCGCGCGCGTAATCTGGTAAACCCCTGATAAATCGTAAATTTTATAACGCGCGGATTCGTGTCGCCCATTGCCTGCGTAGCTCAACACAAGGGCTTGTTTTTTGGCGTAGTCTGTCCAGCCGATAAACAAGCCGCTGTGTTCTACGTTGTGGTAGCTGTAATTGATGTAATACAGCCAATCGCCTGCGCGGATTTGGTGGGGCGCGGCGTAGGGGCCCGATTTTTTGCTTTGGTAGGCGGTTTGGCGCAGGATGCGTGGCACGCCTGCTTTGGTGAAGATGTGGTCAAGATAGTCCCAGCAGCTGCCGCGCACCACGGTGCCGTTGTCTAGCGTGGCGCGGCGGGCTTCGTATAACACGTTGCGGGCTTTGCCTGATGTGCTTTGTTCGGCTTGCAGCAGCAGCCCGAGCGTGTCCACTTCGCTTAATGCGGGGGTGGTGGGGTGGCTGGTTTTGCTGCTGTTGCGTGGTTTGTGGTGGCTGGTTTTGTGTGGCGTGGGCGCGGCGCAGGCGGCTAGTAGGGCAGCGCAGAGCAATAAGGCGATTTTGTTCATGATGATTGTGCGCTTGAGTTAAAAAAACAGCGTATTTTGGCAGTATTTGGCGCGGGCATAAAGGATGGCGGCGGTAAAAAATGTTAAAATCGCACCCATCATAACCCATCATTCAGGCTGCCCTAATCCGTAATAAGGCAGCCTGAAATCTGTTTTATCTAAAATTCAGGCTGCTGTTATCCAAAATAAAACCATGCTGCGCTTGGGATGCGCGGCGCAAAGGCAGCCTGAAAAAACATAATTAACAAGGAATCCAACCATGAACCAAACTGAACGCGATACGATGCAATACGATGTGGTGATTGTGGGCGCGGGCGTGGCGGGCTTGTCTGCCGCGATTAAATTGAAGCAGCTGGCGGCGGATGCTGGGCGCGAAATCAGCGTGTGCGTGCTGGAAAAGGGCAGCGAAGTGGGGGCGCATATTGTGTCGGGCGCGGTGTTTGACCCGATTGCGCTCAACGAATTGCTGCCCAACTGGCGCGAGCTGAATGCGCCGCTTTCGCGTGCCGTTACCGAAGACGAAGTGTTGTTTTTAACCACCGAGCAATCTTTCAGGCTGCCTGTTACGCCAAATTTTGATAACCACGGCAACTACATCATCAGCTTGGGGCAACTTTGCCGCTGGCTAGCAGAGCAGGCGGAAGGCTTGGGCGTGGAGATTTACGCGGGCTTTGCGGCGAGCGAATTGCTGTTTCACGCCGATGGCAGCATCAAAGGCGTGGCAACGGGCGATATGGGCATCGGCAAAGACGGCACACCAACGGCGAATTTCCAGCGCGGCATGGAATTGCACGCGCAGCAAACCCTGTTTGCCGAAGGAGCGCGCGGCTCGCTCACCCAGCAGCTGATGGCGCAATTTGCGCTGGATCGCGATTGCCAGCCGCAAGTTTATGGCTTGGGCATCAAAGAGATATGGGAAGTGCCACCCGAGCAATGCCACGCAGGGCGCGTGCAGCACACGGTGGGCTATCCGCTGGATCAGCGCACTTATGGCGGCGCGTTTGTTTACCATTTGGACACCAACCAAATTGCGCTGGGCATGGTGATTGGGCTGGATTACACCAATCCCTATCTCTCGCCCTTTGAAGAATTGCAACGCTGGAAGCTGCATCCTGCCATCCGCAAAATGCTGGAAGGCGGGCGGCGCGTGGCTTATGGCGCGCGAGCGTTGGTGGAAGGCGGTTTGCAAAGCCTGCCGCATTTGGCGTTTGCAGGCGGCGCGTTGATTGGCGATTGCGCGGGCTTTTTGAATGTGCCGCGCATTAAGGGTTCGCACGCAGCGATGAAATCGGCAATGCTGGCGGCAGAAGCCGTGTTCCCCTTGCTAGACGATTTGGGCGATGGGCAGCCTGAAAGCGGTAAACAAGCCGATGAATACGAAAAATTGTTTCAAAACAGTTGGCTGTATCAAGAATTGCATCAGGCGCGCAATATCCGCCCCGCGTTTAAATGGGGCTTAATTCCCGCGATGATTTATTCGGGTTTGGAGCTTTATTTGCTCAAAGGGCGCGCACCGTGGACGCTCAAACACCACGGCACCGACCACGGCAGCCTGAAAAAAGCCGCCGCCTGCCAGCCGATTGATTACCCCAAGCCCGATGGCAAAATCACGTTTGACCGACTCAGCAGTGTACAGCTGGCGAACGTGGCGCACGAAGAAAACCAGCCCGTGCATCTGCGCCTGCGCCATCCGCGCTTGATGCTGGATGTGAACGCGGCGGAATACGCTTCGCCCGAAACGCGCTATTGCCCCGCTGGCGTGTATGAAATCGTGCACGAAAATGGCGCGGCGCGTTTGCAAATCAATGCGGCAAACTGCGTGCATTGCAAAACCTGCGACATCAAAGACCCGACGCAAAACATTGAATGGACTTGCCCCGAAGGTGGCGGCGGGGCGAATTACGGGGCGATGTAAACATGGCTAGGATTTCCTACATTTTAGCTTCGCTGAAACTCGCTTCGCTCGTTTTCAGGCTGCTTTTTCTCTTGCTGCCTTTATATTGCCAACAGGCAAAGCCAGCTCCAAATGGAGCCGGCGACGGCTCATCGCCAAAAATGTTGGTAAACCGCCGATGTTTTTTGCAAACGCAAAGGCAGCCTGAAAAATATGCTTAAACGTTGCTTTGTTTTCAATAAAACTCGTTTTGTTGATTTTCAGGCTGCCTTTCCACTACAACAGATAGGCAGCCTGAAAACGAGTTTGGAATACTGGTTCAACTGCGCTTCCTGCTACATCAATCCACACGCATCAAAAGCAGCCTGAAAACAAAAAAACAGCCTGAAAGCCAAACATCCGCTTTCAGGCTGCCTTTTTAAGCTAAGCCAAAATCAAACTACTCTCCGCGTAAACAAGCACACAAAGCGCATCAAAAGCATCTGATTTCAGCTCTGCTTACCATTTTCAGGCTGCCTATTTGCCCGCCTCCCCCTCCTCAGGCGTTTCATAATCCATCAACGACAAACCATCCAGCGAACCATCTTCGCCCGCTGTGCCGTTTTTCTTGCTGTTGAGCTTAATTTGCAAGCGCAAGTCGTTTTCAGAATCGGCGTTGCGCAGCGCCTCTTCGTAAGAAATCATGTCAGCTTCGTATAGGTCAAACAAGGCTTGGTCAAAGGTTTGCATGCCGATGTCGCGCGATTTTGCCATGATGTCTTTAATGCCATGCACTTCGCCGTGCAAAATCAATTCGGAAATCAGCGGCGAATTCAGCAAGATTTCCACCGCCGCGCTGCGCCCTTTGCCCGTTTTGCGCGGAATCAAGCGCTGCGAAATAAAGCCTTTTAAATTCAACGATAAATCAGTCAAAAGCTGCGTGCGCCGCTCTTCGGGGAAAAAGTTGATGATGCGGTCAAGCGCTTGGTTGGAGTTATTGGCGTGCAGCGTTGCCATGCACAAATGCCCCGTTTCGGCAAACGCCAACGCGTAATCCATCGTTTCGCGGTCGCGAATCTCGCCAATCAAAATCACATCGGGCGCTTGGCGCAGCGTGTTTTTCAGCGCGGCAAACCAGTTTTGCGTGTCCACGCCCACTTCGCGTTGCGAAATAATGCAGTTTTTATGCGGGTGCACATATTCAATCGGGTCTTCAATGGTGATGATGTGTCCGTTGCTGTTTTCGTTGCGGTAGTCAATCATTGCGGCGAGCGAGGTGGATTTGCCCGAGCCTGTGCCGCCGACAAAAATCACTAAGCCGCGCTTTTCCATCACCACATCTTTCAACACAGGCGGCAATTTCAAATCGTCAAACTTGGGAATATCGCTGGTAATCACGCGGCAAACCAGCGTGGCTGCGCCGCGTTGAATCATGGCGTTGATACGAAAACGCGACACGCCCGCCAAGCTAATGGCAAAGTTGCATTCGTTGGTTTCGGCAAATTCAATCGCTTGTTTTTCATCCATAATGGAGCGGGCAATTTGCGCGGTGTGCTCGGCAGAGAGCGGCTTGTCGCTTAATTTGGTTACTTTGCCATCCAGCTTCATGGCGGGCGGATAGCCGGCGGTGATGAATAAATCCGAACCTTTGTTTTTAACCATGTGGGTCAATAGGTTATGGATAAATTTTTTCATTTCTTCGTTTACGGGAGCGATGGTGGTAGTCATGTTTTCTCGTGGTAAGTTGGGTTAAAAAATGTGAATTCTAGCGATTTTAAAAGCATTTGTCGTGCCAAAGTGTTGCGCTTTTATTTTTGGCTGTAACAAAGTTTCGCGCTTTAAAATTGCAAGAAAATAACCTTTTGCAAACTATTGTGTGTTAAGTTTTGTTGATTTAAGATAATGATTGAATAACAAAATTAAAGCAAAATACGATTTCACAACTTTATCTACAAGGAGATCTCGCCATGCAACAATCTGTTGTGTTAGACAAAATTGATTTAAAAATCTTGCAAGTGCTGCAAGAAAACGGGCGTTTGAGCAATGTGGAATTATCGGAGCGGGTGGCGCTGTCGCCCTCGCCGTGTTTGCGCCGTTTAAAGCAGTTGGAAGACAACGGCATCATTCGCCGCTATGCCGCGCTGCTCTCGCCCATGTCGCTGGGCTTGGGGCTGCAAGTGATGATTCGCGTAACCACCGATAAATCGGCGCAAGCGCGGGGCGAATTTGAAGGCGCGGTGCGTACTTGGTCGGAAGTGTTGAGCTGCTTTGCGCTCACGGGCGAATCGGATTATTTGCTACACGCATTTTTCACCAATATGGATGCGTTTTCGCATTTTGTGCTGGATGTGTTGCTCTCGCATAATTGCGTGTTGGATGCCAAATCCAGCTTTGTTTTAAAAGAGATTAAAAGCACCACCGCGCTGCCGCTTGGGCATTTGGCGTGATGGCTGTTTGCCGTTTTCAGGCTGCCTAATCGGGCTGCAAACCGTGTATAATCGCGCGTTTGCACCGCTTAGGCAGCCTGAAAATGTTAATCGCGCTCAACAAACCCTATGGCTATATCTGCCAATTTTCGCCACACGAAAAACACCCCAGCTTAAAAGAGCTCATCAACGTGCCCAACGTTTACCCCGCAGGGCGGCTAGACACCGACAGCGAAGGCTTGCTGCTGCTCACCGACAACGGGCAACAACAAGCGCGCATCGCCAGCCCCAAATTCAAACTCGTTAAAACCTATTGGGCGCAGGTGGAAGGCGAGCCCAATTCCGAACAACTTGCCGCGCTCACTCGCCCGATGGATTTGGGCGATTTTGTTGCCCAGCCCGCCAAAATCCGCGTGTTGCCCGACAGCGAAACCGCGCAAATTTGGCAACGAAACCCGCCCATTCGCGTGCGCAAAAGCGTGCCCGATTTTTGGCTGGAAGTGCAAATTGCCGAAGGCAAAAACCGCCAAGTGCGCCGCATGACGGCAAAAGCAGGCTTTCCTTGCTTGCGGCTGATTCGCGTGGGCATCGGGCGCATTCATTTATTTGATTTGGGGCTGGGCTTGGGGCAATGGCAAGAATGTCAAACCCTGCCCTAGCCTTGTTTGATGCAGCCTGAAAACGCTGTTGCCCTACCCTTTTTCATGGCGTTGCGCCGCCATACCCACGCTTGGCGCGCGCTCAATAGCCACCTTGCGCGATTTATTCCAACATCCATTCCAACGCCTAAACCCAACTTTCAGGCAGCCTGAAAGCCAAATTTCAGGCTGCACAATCCATCTGAAAACTTAACCAGAAAGCCCAATCTATGAACCTATCCCAAACCCTATCCAACCAAATCCAAGCCGCCTTTACCGCCGCTGGCATCGCCGATAGCCCCATTATTTTGCAGCCCGCCAAAAACGCCGAATTTGGCGATTTTCAAATCAACGGCGTAATGGGCGCGGCAAAAAAATTAAAACAAAACCCGCGTGAGCTGGCACAAAAAGTGGCAGACGAATTATCAGGCAAAGGCGCGTTTGCCAGCGCAGAAGTGGCCGGCGCAGGCTTTGTGAACTTGCGCTTGTCGCCAAACTTTCTTGCCGAGCAGCTTTCAGGCAGCCTGAAAACCACGCCACCAGCCCAGCCGCAAACTGTGGTGATTGATTATTCTTCGCCCAATCTTGCCAAAGAAATGCACGTTGGGCATTTGCGTTCCAGCATCATCGGCGACAGCATCGCCCGCGTGTTGGAACATTTGGGGCATCGCGTGATTCGTCAAAACCATGTGGGCGATTGGGGCACGCAATTTGGCATGCTGGTTGCCTATCTGGTGGAGCAGCAAAAAGACAACGCCGCGTTTGAACTCTCTGATTTAGAACAATTTTACCGCGCCGCCAAAGTGCGCTTTGATGAAGACCCCGCCTTTGCCGACACCGCGCGCGAGTATGTGGTCAAACTGCAAGGCGGCGATGAAACCGTGTTGGCATTGTGGCGACAATTTGTAGAAACGTCTTTGCAACACGCCGAACACGTTTACCAACTGCTCGGCTTAAAGCTGCAACGCGCCGATGTGGCAGGCGAAAGCTCGTATAACGACGACTTGCCCGTGGTGGTGGAAGAATTGTCGCAAAAAGGCTTGGCGGTGGAATCGGATGGCGCCAAAGTGGTGTTTTTGGACGAATTCAAAAACAAAGACGGCGAGCCTGCCGCGTTTATCGTGCAAAAACAAGGCGGCGGCTTTTTGTATTCCACCACCGATTTAGCCACCATGCGCCATCGCGTGAACAATCTGCGCGCCACGCGTTTGCTGTATGTGGTGGACACGCGCCAAGATTTGCATTTCAAACAATTATTCACCACCAGCCGCAAAGCAGGTTGGCTGCCTGAAAACGTGTCCGCCGAATTCATCGGCTTTGGCACGATGATGGGCAAAGACAACAAGCCGTTCAAAACGCGCTCGGGCGACACGGTGAAATTGGTTGATTTATTAAACGAAGCAGTAGAACGCGCCACGCGACTGGTGCGCGAGAAAAACCCCGAATTAAGCGACGAGCAAGCCGCGCATATTGGGCGCGTGGTGGGCATTGGCGCGGTGAAATACGCCGATTTGAGCAAAAACCGCACCAGCGATTATGTGTTTGATTGGGACAATATGCTCTCGTTTGAAGGCAACACCGCGCCCTATTTGCAATACGCCTACACCCGCGTGCAAAGCGTGCTCCGCCGCGCAGGCGAGTGGAACGAAAGCGCTGCCTTGCAATTAAACGAGCCGCTGGAACAACGGCTTGCGGTGGAATTGCTGAAATTTGAAGATGTGTTGAGCAGCGTTGCCGAGACTTGTTTTCCGCATTATCTCGCGGCGTATTTGTATCAATTGGCAACGTTGTTCAGCCGCTTTTACGAAGCCTGCCCGATTTTGAAAGCCGAAGGCGCAGCGCGCGACACGCGTTTGCAGTTGGCAAAATTAACGGGCGAAACGCTGAAAACAGGGCTGGCGCTGCTGGGCATTGATGTGCTGGATGTGATGTAGGCAAACGGGTTTTCAGGCTGCCGCAGATGCGTTAGCGTTGCGGCGGCTTGGCAAACCCGAATGTTTTGATACTCGGCAGCTGCCCTGCAAAGGCAGCCTGAAAACGCTTTGGAAGCCATTATGAAAAACATCGTTATTCTTATCTCTGGGCGCGGCAGCAATATGCAAGCGATTGTGCAAGCTCAGGCGGCGGGCAAAATTGCCAACGCCAAAATCGCCGCTGTGTTGTCCAATAATCCCGATGCTGCGGGCTTGGCATGGGCGGCAGAACGCGGCATTGCCACCACCGCACTGAATCATAAAGACTTCGCCAGCCGCGCCGATTTTGACCGCGCCATGATGCAGCTGATTGACCAATACGCGCCCGATTTGGTGGTGCTGGCGGGCTTTATGCGGATTCTCACGCCCGAATTTTGCGCGCATTATGCCAACCGCTGCATCAATATTCATCCGTCTTTGTTGCCATCGTTCACAGGGTTGCACACGCATCAACGCGCGCTGGACGACGGCTGCCGCGTTTCAGGCTGCACCATTCATTTTGTTACCGAAGTGTTGGACAACGGCGCGATTATCGCGCAAGGCGTGGTGCCGATTTTGGATGGCGACACAGCAGAGAGCATCGCCGCGCGCGTGTTAAAAGTGGAGCATCAATTGCTGCCGCAGGCGGTGGCGGATTTTGTTTCAGGCAGCCTGAAAATCGTTGGCAAGCGGGTTGAGCGCGTGCAGCAAGCCGATGCCAACGCGCAATTGTTGGCATAGGAGCTCGCATGAAACGCATCGCCGCCCTATTCGCTCTGCTCGCTGCCCACGCGGCACACGCCGAAATCCCACAATCTGCCTACGCCGAATACAAAGCCAGCTTGGGCATCCCCGCCACGCTATCGTTTGAACGCAATGGCGAGCAATACCGCATCGTGGCGAAAATCAACGTGCCGCTGTATAAAATGCGCTTTGAAAGCGGCGGCACGATTGAAGATGACACGCTCAAACCAAGCTATTACCGCGACATCCGCAACGGCAAGGAATACGCTTCCGCTCAGTTTTCAGGCAGCCGCGTGCGCCTAGGCAAGAAAAACGACAAACGCACCGAAACCGCCAAAGGTGCGGTGATGGATTTGTTTTCGCTCACTTGGCAGCTGGCGTTTAACGACGGCAAACTGCCCACGCCGCTGGTGATCACCAATGGCAAAAAACTCTACCCCATCAGCCGCTTAACGCCATCGCCCAGCAAAGATATGACCATAGGCAGCCTGAAAACGCGCACCCAAGCCTTTAACCTGCGCCATGATAACGACCACATCTTTCTCGCCCTTGCCAGCGATTTGGGCAACGTGCCCGCGCTGATTCGCTACAACGTGGGCGGCAAAAAATACAGCCTTACCTTAAAAGCCATCAAAATGGCAGACGAAACAGCGCCATAGGCAGCCTGAAAACGAACGTAGTGAGTTTCGGTGTAACCAAAATGAGCGCAGCGAATTTCGGCGTAGCCAAAACGAATTGCGGCGCAAGCCAAGCAACGCACTCCCATCAACCACTTAAAAATCCAGAAGGAACACCACACCATGCAAAGCCTGTATCTCCCCATCAAGCACACGCACATGTTTTTCGTTGTGCTAACCATTATTCTGTTTAACCTGCGCTTTTGGCTGCGCACCATGCAGCCTGAAAAAGCCCTGCCGATTATCCTGCGCGTGCTGCCGCATATTAACGACTCCATAATTTTGTTTACGGGCATGCTGATGATGCAGATTGTGCCGTGGCAGCCCTTTGGCGCGCATAAATGGCTGGGCATTAAGCTCTTGCTGGTGCTGGTTTATATTTTTGTTGGCGCGTTTTGCCTGCGTGCCACGCCGCGCAGCGGCAAATGGTTTGGGCTGTATGGCGTAGGAATGCTGATTGTTTTGACCATTGCTTATTTGGCGCATTGGAAGCCGTTGTAAACATCGGCAGCCTGAAAATAACAAAACACGTTTTGCAATCAAGCGAAACGTGTTTTTTGTTGGGCTGCTGTTGGGGCGCTGGGAGAAATGCACGGGTAAGGATAAGCACAAGCGTTAGGCAGCCTGAAAACCTGTATCCGATAAAAACGTTTGGCAACGCGCTAATCGTTTTTTTGTTTTTCAGGCTACCTTAGGCATGGCGCTAAGGGTTTTGGCTTTGCCAAAGCGCGTAAACTCGTTTTCAGGCTGCCCCAATCCCCAAAAAGGCAGCCTGAAAACTGTTATCACGCCACGCCATATTGCGCACGATAAGCGCGCATCGGCTCAACAAACTGCGCCAATTCCGTGCTGCCGCCTTGTTCCAGCAGCGCGAATAAATCCAGCAGATTGGCAATCGCCACCACGGGCAAGCCGTATTGCTGTTCTACTTCTTGCACGGCAGATTGCTCGCCTGTGCCTTTTTCCATGCGATCCAGCGCGATTGCCACGCCTGCGGGGGTTGCGCCTGCTTGTTTAATCAGTTGCAAGCTCTCGCGCACTGATGTGCCCGCGGAAATCACGTCGTCGATAATCAACACGCGCCCTTGGAGCGGTGCGCCCACCAGCGTGCCGCCTTCGCCGTGGTCTTTGGCTTCCTTGCGGTTGTAGGCAAAGGGCACGTTGATGCCTTGCTCTGCCAGCATCATGGCGGTGGCGGCGGCAAGAATAATGCCCTTGTAAGCAGGGCCAAACAGCATATCAAATTCAACTTTGCTCGCCACAATCGCTTGGGCGTAAAACTTTGCCAGCGCAAGCGTTGATGCGCCGTCGTTAAACAAACCTGCGTTGAAAAAATAGGGCGATTGGCGACCAGCTTTGGTGGTGAACTCGCCGAATTTCAGCACGTTTTGGCGCAGGGCAAATTGCAGGAAGTCTTGGCGGAAGGTGGTCATGGGGTTTCCTTATATGTTGAGATAGAGTTGGCAATATTTGGTGTAGATGGCTTCTAGGATGATGGTTTCGCAGGATAAATCCAGCACGTCGTCGTTGCCGTAGCGGAGCGATTGTTTAAGCTGGCGCAGGATTTCGCGGTCGCGTTCCAGCAAATCCCATTTTTCCACTTGGTCTTTGGCCTAGTGCTGAATGCGGAAGAGTTTGCCGTCCACTTCTTGCCAGCGGCAGGCAAACATCCACGCTTACGAATTGGTGTAGTCCACGCCGTTGTCGTTCATGGGGTCGCGGTTATTGGGAACGGATTGGAGGGTGTAGCTTACGGTGCCGTTGGTTTGGTATTCGGGTTGGAGGAGCGTCATGGGATTTCCTTTGGGTAACGAGGCAGCCTGAAAAGGCGAAATGGGCGTTTCAGGCTGCCTCAACGCATTAGGCAGCCTGAAAATGCGTTGGGCGGATTGTACCGCGTGTGAGGTGCAGCGTGAATGATGGGATTGGGGTTGGGGCGCAAGGGTTCAATGAGGCAGCCTGAAAACACGAAACAGCACAAAATAACGTTTGTGCTGTTTTTTTATCGCGCGGCGTTTGCATGGCATTCGGGTGGTGGCGATGCGCCAATCCCGTTTTCAGGCTGCCTCTATCGCCTTGCTATCTGCGTCGTTTGCCACTATTGGGCAACGCCATATCCGCCCATTTCAAAATAGCGGCGACTTCGGCGGGGTTGAGTTCGTAGAACTGCCCGCGTTTAAGGCGGTTGGGCAGCCCAATCGGTCCGAAACCCACGCGTACCAAGCGGCTTACGGTTAAGCCGATGTGTTCAAAAATGCGCCGCACTTCGCGGTTGCGCCCTTCTTTGATGACCACGTTGTACCATTTGTTTACGCCTTCGCCGCCTTGTTCAACGATGCGCTCCACTTGCGCCAAGCCGTCTTCCAGCATGATGCCTTGCGTGAGCTGCTGCATTTGCTCGCGGCTTACTTCGCCCAACACGCGCACGGCGTATTCGCGCTGCACTTCAAATTTGGGGTGGGCAAAACGCTGCACCAGCTCGCCCGATGTGGTCAAAATCAGCAAGCCGCTGGTGTTGATGTCCAGCCGCCCGATGGCGACCCAGCGGCTGCTGGCGGCTTGCGGCAGGCGGTCAAAAATGCTGATGCGCCCTTGCGGGTCGTCGCGGGAGACAATTTCGCCTTCTTGCTTGTAATACAAGAGGATGCGCGGCAGGCGGTCGGCCCATTTGAGTTTGATGGCGTTGCCTTTGATGGTTACTTGGTCTTCGGGCGAGACTTTGTCGCCCAGCTGCGCGGTTTTGCCGTTCACTTGCACCCAGCCGTTGCTGATCCATTCTTCCATTTGGCGGCGCGAGCCTGCGCCTGATGCGGCGAGAATTTTTTGCAGCCGTTCGGGCTCTTGGCGCGAGAGATCGGCGCGTTGTTCTTTTAGGAACTCGGCGCGTTGTTGGATTTTTTGGTTGGGAGCGCGCACGATGAGTTTTTTGGCGCGGGCAACGCGTTGTTTGACGGGGTGTTCGGCTGAATTGCGTTCGTTTTGACTGCGCTCGTTTTGGCTACGCCGAAACTCACTACGTTCGTTTTCAGGCTGCCTTTGGGCATGGGGTTTGCCTGTTTTCAGGCTGCCTTTGGATTTATTGGCTGATGCGGTTTTACGCGCGGGCTTGTTGGCGGAAATGTCGTCCAGATAATGGCGTTTGGATTTTTTGGGCATGGTGGGTCTCCGTAACGGCTTTGCGCTGGGATGCTGCTGATTTTGGTTTTCAGGCTGCCTTGTGTGCATCCATAAAGGCAGCCTGAAAATTAAAAATAAGCGCAGCCAAAACAACTTTGGCAAAGCGAAAAACCGTTCTTCTGCGGTGCGGTAACACGGCAGGATGGGTTAATCAAAAGGTGGTGTATTGTAGCGGATAACGGCAAAAGCAGCCTGAAAATTAGAACCTGTATTCATTATTTGCATGGGCAGATTTTATGACATAAAAGCGTGAATACAAGGCAAAAAGCGCAGTAAGGTTGGACACCTTGCGAGCATTTTTAACGCAGTAGTCGCGTTTTTAGGGCATGAAAGATACCTATGCAAATAGTGAATACAAGTTCTTAGCTTTCAGGCTGCCTGATGGCATCACGGCAATGTGGTTTCCAGCATGTGCCATAACGCGGCTTGGCTAAACATATCGTTATGCCCCGCAGGCAATTCGTGATACTGCGCGCGTTCGCCCAAGGTTTGCGCCAGCCGTTGCCCGTGCGCAGCGGGAATCAGCGTGTCGTGCGTGCCGTGGAAAATTAGCACCTGCGTGTTGGGCGTGGCGGCGAGGTAATCGGCGGTGGGCAGCGGATATTTAATCAGAAACGGCGGCACAAACGGCATTTTGTCGCGGATTAAATCGCGCAGGCGAAAATAGGGCGAAATCAACACCAGCTTGGGCGTGCGCAACTGCGCGGCAACGTGCGCCGCCATGCCGTTGCCAATGGAATTGCCCACCACAATGATTTGCTCGGCGGGGAAACGTTGGCGCACATACTGCGCCATGCGCTCGGCATCGGCGAGCAAATCGGCTTGGCTGCGGATTTGCCCGCTGCTTTTGCCGTAGCCGCGATAGTCAAACACATAGCTGTCGTAGCCCAGCTCGGCAAAGCGTTGCGCCACTTCGCCCCAGCTATCCAGCGCGCCCGCGTTGCCGTGGAAAAACAAAATCGCGCCTTTGGGGCGGGCATGGGGCGGGCGAAAATGCAGCCCGTTGAGCACCGCGCCGTTTACGGGCAGGGCGATTTCTTCATGCGGCAGCCTGAAAGTGTAAGTGTAGTGCTGGGGGAGTGTGGTGGGCTGGAACAGCAGGTTTTCTTGTTGGAAATAGAGCACGCATAACACGGCGACATAGAGTGCGGCAAGCCATGCGAATAGTTGGTAAAGGCGGGTTTTCATGGTTTTCAGGCTGCCTCTGCCATTTGCATGGCTTGTTTAATATCCACCGCCACAATCCGCGATACGCCTTTTTCCTGCATGGTTACGCCGATAAGCTGCTCTGCCATTTCCATGGTTAAGCGATTGTGCGAGATATAGAGAAACTGGGTTTGGGCGGACATTTCTTTCACCAGTTGGCAAAAGCGGCTGGTGTTGGCATCGTCCAGCGGCGCGTCCACTTCGTCCAGCAGGCAGAACGGAGCGGGGTTTAGGCTGAACAGGGCAAACACTAGGCTCATGGCGGTTAGGGCTTTTTCGCCGCCGCTTAATAGGTGGATGGAGCTGTTTTTCTTGCCTGTGGGGCGCGCCATGATGCTGATGCCTGCGCTGAGCGGGTCGCTGTCGGTGAGCTGCAAGGTGGCTTCGCCGCCGCCAAATAGCGTGGGGAAGATGCTTTGCATTTTGCTGTTGACGGCGTGGAAGGTTTCCAAGAAGCGAGCTTTGGTTTCGCTGTCAATTTGGGCGATGGCTTCTTCTAGCAAGGCGATGGCGTTTTGCACGTCTTCGCTTTGGCTGTGGTAGTAGTCGCTTCGCTGTTGGGCTTCGGCAAGCTCGTCCAGCGCGGCTAGATTGACTGCGCCAAGTGCTTCTATTTGCGCCAAGAGGCGGCTGATGTGTTGCGACAGCGTTTTCAGGCTGCCTGAATGTTGAGCATCGGCAAGGGCATCTAAATCTGCGCCGCGTTCGGTAAGCTGCTCGTGATAGCGCTGGGCGTTGAGCAGGGCTTGTTGCTGTTGCAGCAAGGCGGTTTGCACGGCAGCCTGAATCTGCGGCAACTCGGCGGCGATGGCTTGGGCTTGCCGGAACAAATCCTGCCCTTGCGCTTGGGTGTGGGCAAGGGTGTCTTGCGCGGCGGCGATGCGCTCGGCAAGCTCGGCGCTGGCTTCTTGGGCAATCAGCAGTTGCTCGGCAAGCTCGCCGCTGGCGGCATCGGTTTCTTGCGCGAGGGCGGCTTCTTCTATGCGCTGTTGCCAGTCTTGCTGTTGCTGCGCGATTTGCGCGGCTTGCTCGGCAAGGCTGTCGGCGCGTTGTTGGATTTTGTGTTGTTCTAATTCGGCTGCGCCGTATTGGCGATTGGCTTCCAGCAGGGCGAGTTGGGCGGTTTTCAGCGCGTGCTGTTGCGTTTTCAGGCTGCCTGAAAGCGTGTCAAATTGGTGTTCCAATTCGGCAAGCGATTGGGCAAGGGTTTCGCTGTCTTCGGCAAGGCTGTCGCTTTGTTGGGCGAGCAGTTGGATTTCGTCTTGCAGCTGGGCTTGCTCTTGGGCGATATGTTCGCGGCGAAGCTGGGCTTGGTTGCTGCGCTCGGTGAGCTGGTTGGCGTGGTTTTGCGCGTGTTGCAGCTGGCTTAATAATTCGCGGTATTGTTCTTGCGCTTGGTTGTGAGCGGCTTCGGCTTGGGCTAACGCGGTTTGCGCTTCTTCGGCTTGTTGCTCGGCGACGGCAAGCTGGGGCGCGAGTTGGGCGAGTCGTTCGCTCAGTTGGTCGTGTTGGGCTTTTTGCTGGATTAGGTTTTGGCTACTGGCTTCGTTGTAGAGCGTGATGCTGTGTCTGTCCACGCGATGCCCTTGCGGCGTGAGCCATGTTTGCTGCGGGGCAAGTTCGCTTTGGCGGGCAATGGCGTAGTCCAAATTGGGGGCGCACAGGATGCCGTCTAGCCAGTCGTGTAAGGCAGCCTGAAAATCTTTGTGCGCTTGGATTTGGTTGAGCAGGGCTTGGGCGGGCTGGGTTTTCTTGCTAACAGGCTGGGCTTGGTTGAGCCATGCGGCTGCGCCTTGCGGAAAGGGGCTGGGCAAGGCGGCTTCGGCGGGCAGCTTTTTGGCGTGCAGCCGTTCGGCGAGTACCACGCTGATGGCGTGTTGCCATGCTTCGGGCGCAGTAAGCTGTTGCCACAGGCTTGGGGTTTGCGCGTAGTCGGTGGTCGCCCAAAAGTCGCTGGGCGCGCTGCTGTGCAGGATTTGGGCGAGGGCTTGCTGCTGGGCTTGCGCGGCGATGTGTTGTTGATTGAGGGTTTGGTAGTACGCTTGGGCTTTTTGGTATTGTGTTTTCAGGCTGCCTAATTGCGTTTGACTGTGCTGCCATTGGATTTCGGCGGCTTGGCATTGGTGTTGCAGGGTTTCGGCGGCATCTTTGGCTTGTTGCAAGGCGGGATTGTCGGCGGCGGCAAGCTGGGATAATTCGTCTTCTAGGCGTTGGATGCGGCTGCGGTGGTTGGCAAGCGTGGTTTGGGTGTGCTGTTGCTGCTGCTGTTTGAGCGCGAGTTCGCGTTTCAGGCTGCCGATTTGGTCGTGCTGGCTTTGGTAATTGTGTTGGCTGGTTTGCTCGGCGTTTTCTAGCTCGGGCAGGCGCGCTTCGTGTTCGGCAACGATTAGGGCGAGCACGGCAAGTTCGCTGTTTTTTTCTTGCGCTTGTTGCAGCAGGGTTTCGCGCTCGGCTAGGGTGTCGGCGTGTTGTTGTTGCAGTTTGTGCAGTTGCGCTTGGGCGGATTGGCGGTCGCGTTCGGCGCGTTCGTTTTGCGCGTGTTGGGCGCGGATTTGTTCTTCTAGGCGGGCGATGTGTTCGCGCGATTGGGCGTGTTGCTGTTGCAGGTTGTCGTGTTGCTGCTGTTGTTCGCGCTCGGCTAGGCGTAGCTCTTGGATGCGCTGGTTTAGGCTGTCGCTGTTGGCTTGGTGGCTTTCTTGTTGCGCTTGGGCGGCGGCGTGCTGCGCTTGGGCGGCATCGGCTTGAGCGATGGCGTTTTGCCATTGGATGTAGTCGGATAGGTTTTGATTTTGCGCCAATTCGCTTTTCAGGCTGCGGTATTGCTCGGCGGTGGCGGCTTGGGCGTTGAGTTTTTCCACTTGGCGGGCAAGCTCGGTTTGCAAATCGCTTAGCCGTTGCAAATGCTCGCGCGTGTCGTCTAGGCGGGCGGCGGTTTCGCGGCGGCGTTCTTTGTATTTGGAAATGCCTGCGGCTTCTTCTATATACACGCGCAATTCTTCGGGGCGGGCTTCAATGATGCGCGAAATCATGCCCTGCTCTATCACGGCGTAACCTTTGGCGCCCACGCCTGTGCCTAGGAATAGGTCGGTGATGTCGCGGCGGCGCACGGGTTGGTTGTTGATGAAATAGCTGGAATCGCCTTGGCGCGTGAGCTGGCGTTTGATGGCGATTTCGGCGTATTGCCCCCATGCGCCTTGCAAAACATGGTCGCTGTTGTCAAACACCAACTCCACCGATGCGCGGGGCGCGGGGCGGCGGGTGGCTGCGCCGTTGGAAATCACGTCTTGCATGGATTCGCCGCGCAGCTGCTTGGCGGACGATTCGCCCAACACCCAGCGCACGGCATCGATGACGTTGGATTTGCCGCAGCCGTTGGGCCCGATAACGGCAACGAGCTGGCTGGGAACGTGGATGGTGGTGGGGTCGATGAAGGATTTGAATCCTGCGAGTTTGATTTGAGTGAGACGCATAAGGCAGCCTGAAAGCGGGGTTACGAGCTTCTGCGAAGCTAAAATGGGTGAACAAAGGGCGAAAAAGGGGCGGATTATAGCAAATTGAATGAGTGAGGATGGGGTTCAGGCTGGCTTTTGAGGTGGTAAAGGCAGCCTGAAATGGGGTGGGATGGGAGTGTTTTACAAGAATGAGTGTTGATTGTTGAGCGTTGATTGTTTTCAGGCTGCCTAATCCTGTAAACAAAGGCAGCCTGAAAACCCTTTCTCAATTTTCAGGCTGCTTAATTCGGTCAATCCACCACAAACGTTTGGGGCTACTGCCCCTTCCCCTACGTCCAGCCGAACGGAGCATTCTTTTTTCGGAAACAAGCGTGCGCTTGTCCGACGGCGCGCAAAGCGCGACTAGTTCGCACGCGCCGAAAAAAGGATGCGGAGTGAGGGAAGTTTGGCGTAGCCAAACCTGCACGTCGGGGTCGCCTTTCTTTTGCTTACTTTTCTTTGGTGAAGCAAAGAAAAGTAAGTGCCTCGTCGGCATGAGACACATGGTTAAAGTTACGCTCGAAGCTAACCATAATGCACAAACCCATTTTCAGGCTGCCTTATCCTGTAAACAAAGGCAACCTGAAAACCAATATGGAGCGTCGGCGGCTCGCCAACATCTTGCTCTGTTTAATTAAGCAATCTGGCAACGAGCCGTCGCCGCTCCAACTCCGTTTCAGGCTGCCCCAACCCTTCGCATAATCCAAAACAGAACATGGCGTATCGACGCCATACCCACTCTTTGCATTGCCGTAGCCCAAACATTTCAGGCTGCCTTTAAGCAATGCAAAGGCAGCCTGAAAACACCCTACCCCACAAAATTTTCAGGCTGCCTATCGGTGCAACACCATAGGCAGCCTGAAAACGGCGCATCCGCCAAAGCTAAACCGTCTGCGAATACTTCGCCTTAGTTTCCTTATGCCGCAAGTAGTAATCAAAAATCATCGCAATATTGCGAATCAAAAACCGCCCTTTGGGGGTAACGTTCAGACTGCCCGTTTCAGGCTGCCATTCGATCAAGCCCAGCTCAGCGATGCGTTGCAAATCAGAGATTTCTTCGGCGAAATACTCAGCAAAATCAGCCCGATAATTCGACAACTCCAAAGCAAAACGGCACATCAAATCCTGAATAATCTGGCGACGCATCACATCATCATCGCTCAGCTGAAAGCCGCGCATAATCGGCAATTGGTTGTTGTCCAGCGCAGCGTAGTATTGCTCCAAATCGCGCTCATTTTGGCTGTATGTATCGCCAATTTTGCCAATGCTGCTCACGCCAATCGCCACCAAATCGCAATCGGCATAAGTGGAATAGCCTTGGAAATTGCGCTGCAACCGCCCTTCGCGCAAAGCAATCGCCAGCTCGTCTTCGGGCTTGGCAAAATGGTCCATGCCGATAAACACATAGCCGCGCTCGTCCAGCAAATGCACCGCGTATTGCAAAATGTCCAGCTTCTCTTCGCTGGATGGCACCGCGTTGGTGTCAATGCGCCGCTGCGGCTTGAAAATATGCGGCAAATGCGCGTAGTGATACAGCGCAAGGCGGTCGGGCGACAGCGATAGCACCGTTTCCAGCGTAGGCTTAATGCTTTCAACCGATTGATGCGGCAGCCCGTAAATCAAATCCACGCTGATGGATTTAAAGCCCGCTTCTCGCGCCGCTTCAATCACATTGCGCGTCTCTTCCACCGTTTGAATACGGTTTACCGCAGCCTGAACCTTGGGATCAAAATCCTGAATGCCCACGCTCATGCGGTTAAAGCCCAGCTTGCCCAGCTTAAACACGCTCTCGCGGCTCACCTTGCGCGGGTCAATCTCAATGGAATATTCGCCATCGGGCAGCAGCTCAAAATGCTCGCGTATCATGGCAAACACGCGCTCCAACTGCTCATCGCTCAAAAATGTGGGCGTGCCGCCGCCAAAATGCAGCTGGGCGAGCTTGTGCTTGCCATGCAAATGCGGCGCAAGCAGCGCCATTTCTTTTTCCAGATAAGTAAGGTATTCATCCGCCTTGCGCGTGTCTTTGGTGATGACTTTATTGCAGCCACAGTAATAGCAAATCACGTTGCAAAACGGAATGTGCACATACAGCGATACAGGTTTCAGGCTGCCTGAAAGCGTGTTTTCCAGCGTGGCGATGTATTCAGGCTGTTGAAATTCATTATAAAAACGATCGGCGGTGGGATAGGATGTGTAGCGAGGGCCGCTGGCGGGAAGACTGGCGATGAGTTCGCGATCAAAATCAAAAAGAGTGGGTGTGTGTTTCTGGATGGTAATGATTTTCATGATAGTGGTAAAATTATTTTGTTTTGAATCAAATTTTGTTAAAATGGCTCGGCTTTTACAAGCATTGTAAAACTTTGTCAATCAGACGATATAACTATATTTTAGGATCATTAAGAATTATGTCAAAGATGCCTATCTGCAAAGCGCAATGCACGCATTGCTCATTAAAGGAAATCTGCATGCCTGTGGGTTTCCAAGAGGAGGATTTTAACCAAATTGGCACGGTACTGAAACAAAATCGCCGTGTAAAACGTGGAGAATTTTTATTCCATGCGGGCGAAACGTTCACTTCACTGTTCGCCATCCGCACAGGATTTTTCAAAACCGCCATCAGCACGCAAGACGGGCGCGACCAAGTTACCGGCTTTTTTATGTCGGGCGAATTAGTCGGCACGGATGGCATTTGCTTGGGCAAATACGCCTGCGATGCGGTAGCGCTGGAAGACAGCGAAGTGTGCGAATTGCCGTTTGACCAAGTTGACGAATTAAACGCGAAAATTCCGCAGCTTTATATGCACTTTCTGCGCTTGATGAGCCGCGAAATCGTGCGCAATCAAACCGTTATGCTGCTGCTGGGCAATATGCGCGCGGAAGAGCGGCTGGCGATGTTTTTGCTGAATTTGTCCGACCGCCTGTATGTGCGCGGTTTTGCGGCAAACGATTTTATTTTGCGGATGTCGCGCGAGGAAATCGGCAGCTATTTGGGGCTGAAACTGGAAACGGTGAGTCGCACGCTGTCTAAATTCAAGCAAGATGGCTTGATTGATGTGGAGCACAAACACATTCGGATTTTGCGCCCGCAAGAACTGCAAGGCTTGGTTTCAGGCTGCCAAGAGCGGCGCGAGTATTAGATAATTTTTGTTAAGATTTTTGTTTTTAGGTTAAAATTCAGGCTGCCTTGCGTGTTGAGGCAGCCTGAAAACGTTTTGGAGCTTGCTTTCGCAATCAATCAGTTTGCGCGCAGGCGTTTTTGATTATTTTCATTTTACAAAGACACTTATGGATTCATTGAACAAGAAAAATTTGGCAGGCGCGGTGTTGTGCGCTTTATTGGCTTTGTCTGCGGCAACGAGTTTGGCGGCTAATCAGGATTCAAGCGAGCCTGCGGCGGCAACGCAAAACAAAAAATCCCAATCGGCAAGCAAAAAACAAGGCGATAAATCTCAGCAAGCGAGCGAACAAGCAGCCGATGAAGACAATCTTGATAACTATGGCATCAAAGGCCCAACCACCATTAATTTGGGCGCAGAAGGCAGCCTGAAACTGCCTGCGGGCATGGTGTTCATTCCAAAAGATAAAGCCAATGAGCTGATGGCGAACTTGGGCAACGGCACCGACCCAAACCGCTACGGCTTAATCGTGCCCGAAACGAAGGATGATGAGGAATCGGATTGGGCGGTGGATTTGAGCTATGTGGATTCGGGCTACATTAAAGACGACGACGCGAAAGATTGGGATGCTGAATCCATGCTCAACGATTTGAAAGCGGGCAACGAGGAGCAAAACAAAGTGCGCCAATCCAAAGGCATGGCTGAAATTGAAACACGCGGCTGGATTGAAAAACCGCAATATGACGCGGCAACGCACCGCTTGATTTGGTCTATTGATGTGTATGAAAAAGGCGGCAAAGATACCAACCCCGCCGTGAACTACAACACCTTCCAACTGGGCAGAAAAGGCTTTATCAGCCTTACGCTGATTACAGATTTGAGCAAAATTGAGCAATTGAAGCCTGTGGCGCGCGAGCTGCTGGGCAATATTGAGTTCAACCAAGGCTTGCGCTATGCCGACTTTAACGCCAAAACCGATAAGGTGGCGGAATATGGTTTGGCGGCGCTGGTTGGCGGCGTGGCAGCGAAAAAGCTGGGCTTGCTGGCGGTGATTGGCGCGTTTTTGGCGAAGTTTGGCAAGATTATCGCCGTGGCGGCGCTGGGCGCAGGCGCGGGCTTGAAAGGACTGTTTAAACGCAAAGAGAAGTAAACAGCGCGTTTGTTCACTACAAAACGAGAAGCAGCAATGTTTCTCGTTTTTTGTGCGCGGATGGTTTTCAGGCTGCCTATCGTGTGCAGCGGCATATAGGACAAAAAAGGTGCTATTTCCAAGGACAAACTCCTTATTGGACAAAATAGGTGCTACTCACCATCAGAAACAGAGAAATAATCCTTAATAAACCTAACTTTATTTTCCCTACTCATCCCGTGATAGCACGCCAAAAGCCGTTTCATACCCGAGAATGTGCCATCAAGCAGATTGGTCGTATTCGGGATGTTCAAATCAGGATAATGTTCAAACACAAACAGATAAGCCAAATTGCGTTTTAGGCTGAAATACGCACTCCTGATATTCTTATGTGTGTAATGCGATTTGCCTGTTTCGGTGTTAAAGGTGCGTTCGTTCAGATAGCTTTGATACTGCTCAAACCAGATTTGCAGATTGTGTTTAAAGTCGGATTGCTTACTGCTTTTCAACGTCAATGCCAATTGCCAAAGTGCTTTGCCTGCTTCTGTTTTGGGATTGCGCGTTAAATAGCGGCTGACGGTTTTAACCTGATGAAATTGACAGAGCTGTACGGGAATATCAGGGGTGGTGTCCTAAAAAGTATGCTGACATAAAACGTCAAGCCAATAACGACATTTCTATCGTACAAAATTTCCTGTTAAAACAGCGGAATTTGGCTAATTTAAATTACTAAAAAACAAGCAGCATACTTTTTAGGACACCACCTACCCATTTTCAGGCTGCCTTTAAGCGACTTCAATCAATCCAATTTCTTAAAGTGGCGACGGCGTTCCAGCTCGCTCAAATAACGCTTACGCAAGCGGATGGATTGCGGCGTAATCTCCACCAGCTCATCATCGTCAATAAACTCCACCGCGCCTTCCAGCGTCAATTTAATCGGCGGCGTTAAGCGCACCGCTTCATCCGTGCCGCTGGCGCG
>CAUSAW010000028.1:0-20580 GCA_963529725.1 uncultured Kingella sp.
AATAGGGTGTGGTCTTTGCCCATGCCTACGTTTTCGCCTGCGTGAAATTTGGTGCCGCGTTGGCGTACGATGATGGAACCTGCGGGAATCAGCTCGTTGCCGTAGGCTTTTACACCTAGGCGTTTGGCTTCTGAATCGCGACCGTTGCGGGTGCTACCGCCTGCTTTTTTACTAGCCATTTGGTTTACTCCTGATTAGATTGGGTTTAAGCGATGGACAAAATTTCAATTTGGGTGAAATTTTGGCGATGGCCTTGACGTTTTTGGTAGTGTTTGCGGCGACGCATTTTGAAAATGCGGATTTTTTCGCCACGACCGTGGGCAACTACTTTGGCTACCACTTTGGCTTTGGCAGCTTCTGCGCCTAGTTTTAGTTTATCACCGTCAGCAATCATCAGAACTTCTAGTTCTACTTGGCTGTCGAGTTCTGCTGGTATCTGTTCTACTTTCAATTTTTCGCCAACGGTAACTTTGTATTGTTTACCGCCAGTTTTTATGACCGCGTACATGCTCAACTCCATAAGAATTGGGTTAATGAAAAGTTCCGCGAGAGACGGAACGTGGAAAACGACAGATTATGGCAATATTGGGTTGTTTTGTCAAAAGAATTTTGCTTTTGTTGGCGGGATAAGGCAGCCTGAAAACGGAAAATGAGTTTTCAGGCTGCCTTTGGGGTTTACGAAAGGTGGTAATCGGACAAAACAATCAATAACAATAGGCAGCCTAAATTTTATGAGCCGTTGGGCAGGTTGATTTCTACGCGCAAGCCTGTGGGGAAGGTTTGGCTGTCGTGTAGGGTGATGCTGCCGCCGTGGTGTTGGGCGATGGTTTGGGCGATGGACAAGCCTAGCCCTGTGCCTTGTTCGCCGCTGCCGAGTATGCGGTAAAAGGGGTCAAACACGCGTTCGCGCTCGGCGGCGGGGATGCCGTTGCCATTGTCTTCTATGATGATGACGGTGCTGTTTGGTTGGCTGTGGCTGAATAGGTCTATTTGGCTGCCGTTTGGGGTGTAGCGGATGGCGTTGTCGGCAAGGGTTTTGATTAGGATGTATAGGTCTATTTCGCTGATGGGCAGGCTGGGGTTTTCGCTGCTGGTTACGCCGATGTCTTGGTCTTTGGCTTGGGCTAGGGGGTGCAGGTCTTGGATGATGCGTTGGAAGATGGGTTGGATGGGGGTGTTGGGGGCTGTTTGGGCGTGTTCGGGGCTGGCTTGGCTGCGGGCAAGGGTGAGCAGTTGTTCTTGCAGTTGGTGGCTGCGCTGGATGGTGATTTTCAGGCTGCCTATTTGTTCTTTAAGCTCGGGCGGGAGATTGTGTTCGCTCAGGCGCTCTGCTTGCAGGCTTAGGGCGGTGGTGGGGGTGCGCAGTTCGTGGGCGGCATCGGCGATGAAGCGTTGTTGCTGTTGCATGGCTTGGTGGGTGCGGTTGAGCAGTTGGTTGATGGCGTGGATAAAGCCTTGTATTTCGCTGGGGGCTTGTTGCGGATTAAGTGGGGCGAGATTGGTGGCTTGGCGCTGTTGCAGCTCTCGCGATTGTTGGCGCAAGGGGCGCAGGGCGCGACGGATTTGCCAAATAAGCAGGGCGATGGCGAGTGGGATGGTGGCGAGAATGGGGGTGGTGCTGTGCCATGCGATGCTTTGGGCTAGGTCGTCGCGGTATTCGTTTTCTTGGTAGATGATGATTTTGCCTTGCTCGGTGGTTTGGATGTAGATGCGGTAGGTGTCGTCGTCATCTTCTTCGGTTAGCGTG
The DNA here is from genome assembly GCA_963529725.1 of uncultured Kingella sp. Classification (GTDB taxonomy): domain Bacteria; phylum Pseudomonadota; class Gammaproteobacteria; order Burkholderiales; family Neisseriaceae; genus Kingella_B. The sequence continues at coordinate 1,748 of CAUSAW010000028.1, forward strand.
TGAAAGCCGTCGGGCAGATGCTCGACAGTGGGCAGGTCTTTTTTATCGGGCGGGGTTTGGGTGCTGGTGCGGATGTGGATGCGGGCGTCGTTTTTGCTTTTGTAGGATTGGGGCAGCGGTTGGCTGGGGTTGATGTAGGCGGCGATTTGGCGCAGAAGGTCGTCTTGGATTTTGTGGGTTTGGTGGTAGGTTTCGTAAAAGGATAGGCTGCCTGAAATCAGGGCAATGATGAATAGCAGGATGGTGATGATTAGGCTTAATTGCAGTTGCAGGGAGTGTTTGATGCGGGTCATTTTCAGGCTGCCTTTGGCGGAAAGGGTGGCGCTACGGGAATGGAAGGCGTGGTGCGCGGCAAGACGCGCGCTCTGGTAAAAAAGGGGTTTAACTTCGTTGAAGCCTACGGCTTTCAGGCTGCCTTTGGGCTTGGGCGGCTTGATGGGGATTATTCGGCTTTAGGCATCATCCAGCCTACGCCGCGGATGTTTTTGATGTGTTCTTTGCCGATTTTTTTGCGCAGGCTGTGGATAAGAAAATCTATGGCGTTACTTTCCACTTCTTCGCCCCAGCCGTAGATTTTGTCTTCCAGCTCGCTGCGCGATTGGATGATGCCTGCGCGGCTGATTAGGGCTTGCAGCACGGCAAATTCTTTTTGGCTCAATGGGATGTTTTCAGGCTGCCCTGCAAGAGAGACTTGGTAGGTTTGTGGGTTGAGCTGGATGTTGCCGTTGCTTAACAGCGGATTGGCTTGCCCTGCATGACGGCGGAATATGGCGCGGATGCGGGCTTTGAGCTCTGCCATAACGAAGGGTTTGATGATGTAGTCGTCGGCGCCGCCGTCTAGCCCTGTTAAACGGCTTTGAATGTCGTCGCGGGCGGTTAGGATGAGAATGAGCGTAGTGTTGTGCGCGGCGCGGGTGCGTTGCAATACTTGCAAGCCGTCTTGCCCAGGCAGTCCCAAATCCAGCAGGATGATGTCGTAGCTTTGGCTGGCCAGCGTGGTTTCGGCGGTGTTGCCGTTGTTCACCCAATCCACCGCGTAGCCATCGTCTTTCAGGCTGCCGATAACGGCTTGGGCAATCATGGAATCGTCTTCAACCAATAAAATACGCATGGGATGTCCTTTCGTTTTATGCGGAGTGTAGCAAAAGATAATTAGCAGAAAATTAGGCAGCCTGAAAACTGCATTCGCATTATCAAAAGGATTTTCAGGCTGCATAATCCTGCCTAACTCTTTATCAAATAAACAAAAACTGCTATCCTAGCCGCCTTTCTTATCCAGCCTAACCACGGAGCTTTATCTTGTCCACCGTTCTTTCTGCTTTGCACATGCTTGTTGCATTTATTGTTGTTATCGTTGTACTCGTTAGCCTGCATGAGCTGGGGCATTTGGTTGTGGCGCGGTTGTGTGGCATTAAAGTGTTGCGCTTTTCCGTGGGTATGGGCAAACCGTTTTACACCAAGCGCTGGCGCAATATTGAATGGTGTCTTGCCCCCTTTCCCATCGGCGGCTATGTAAAAATGGTGGACACGCGCGAAGGCGAAGTTGCGCCCGAAGATTTGCCCGTTGCCTTTGATAAAAAACATCCACTCAAACGCATCGCCGTGGTGCTGGCAGGGCCGTTTACCAATCTTATCCTTGCCGTGCTGCTGTATTGGTTGAGCTTTGGCGTGGGTGGCATCACCCAAATCCGCCCTTATGTTGGCACGGTAGAAAAAGGCAGCATCGCCGCCCAAGCAGGCTTTCAGCAGGGCGACAAAATCATCAGCGTGAACGGCAAAGCCGTAAACAACTTTTCCGATGCCTACACCGAAATCGTGCTAGATTTAGAAACAGGCAAAATCAACGTGCAAGTAGAAAACGCGCAAGGGCAGCCTGAAAACCGCATTGTGGACGCAGCAGGCACGCAACAAGCCACCGATGTTGCCAAGCGCAAAATAGGCTTAGGTATCTCGCCCGTTAAAGTGAGCAACACCATCGGCGAAGTTCGCCCCAATACCCCCGCCCAGCGCGCAGGCTTGCAAAAAGGCGACCAAATCATCGCCATCAACAGCCAAGCCATGCCAACATGGGAAGCATGGAGCCAAATCATCCGCGAAAACCCCAATCGCAGCCTGAAAATCCAATACCTCCGCCAAGGCAAAGAATACAGCACCAGCATCACCCCCAGCGCCGAAGGCAGAATCGGCGTGTTGCCACAAAGCGACAAAGCATGGGACGACAAAGTCCGCTATCACTACACCCCCAGCTTCGCCGAAGCCATGCAGCTAGGCTGGAACAAAACCGTTAATTATTCCACCATGACGCTCTCATTCTTCGGCAAACTGTTTACAGGCAATGCTTCGTTAGCCCATATTTCAGGGCCAATCACCATCGCCGAAGTGGCAGGCAAAACCGCCCAAATCGGCTGGCAGCCTTATGTAGAATTTCTTGCGCTGGTAAGCGTTAGCCTAGGCATCATGAACCTGCTGCCCATCCCCGTGTTAGACGGCGGGCATTTTGTTTACTATACTATTGAGCTTTTAATCGGGCGACCGATCAGTAAACGCGTTCAAGAATGGGGCTTACGCCTTGGCATTTCCGCCATGCTCGCCATGATGATTCTCGCTTTTTTCAACGACATAACCCGACTAATCGCCTCTTTTGGATAACCTATGAAACTCAAAACCCTCACCGCAACTCTCATCGCACTCGGCATTGCCGCTCCCGCATGGGCAGCCGATTTCACCATCAAAAATCTCCGCATTGAAGGCGAGCAACACACTTCCGAAGCCACCGTGCGCTCCTTGCTGCCCGTAAAAGAAGGCGACACCTACACCGACACCATCGGCGAAGACATCATCCGCCGCCTGCACGCCAGCGGTTTCTACGAAAACGCCCTGCTGGAACAAAACGGCAATATGCTGATTATCACCGTGAAAGAACGCCCGATTGTGAGCGAATTAACGGTGAAAGGCGCAAAAGTTTTGCCCACCGATGCCATTGTGAAGCAGATGTCCACCGTGCGCGCCAGCAACGCAGGCAGTGATGAAGACTTGGTAAACAGCAAACAAGACACCGTGCGCTCTTACGACGAAAAACAAGCCGATTTTGAACGCACTACCAATAGCAGCACCGCGCAAGCCATTGCCAGTGCAGGTTTAGCCAAAGGTGATTTTTTCAGCCAAGAAGCCCTGATCCGCGCCTTACGCGCCTTGGATGCGGCTTATAAAGAGCAAGGCAAAAACAACGTAAAAATCACACCCGAAGTGCAAGAATTGTCGCAAAACCGCGTTGCCATCACCATCAACATTGATGAAGGCGAAACCACCCGCGTTAAAAAACTGGATTTTGAAGGCAACGAACGCTTTTCCGATTATCGCCTAAGCCGCGTTATTGGGCTAACCGATGGCACATTGGTTTCATGGATGACCAAATCCAACGTGTTCTCATGGGAAAAATTCAGCAAAGACAAAGCCCGCCTTGAATCGTTCTACCACCGCAAAGGTTATTTTGATTTCAAAGTGGATTTTGAAGACGTGCAACGCCAGCTCAATGAAGATCGCACGCGCGAAAGCGTAACCATCCGCGTGCACGAAGGCGAACGCTATTATTGGGGCAACACCCAAATTGAAGGCGACAACAAAGAAGTGCCAATGGCGCAGTTGGAAAAACACCTGAAAAAAATCAAGCCAGGGCGTTTGAGCAACATGGACACGCTGCAAGAAGCGTTAGCCAAAATTAAGCTGGATTTGCAATCTGCAGGCTATGCTCGCGCCGAAGTTACCACCGAAGCGCGCCGCCGCGAAGAAAATGGCAAGCATTATGTGGATTTAACCGTGCAACTCAACCCTGGCAACCGCGTTGCCGTGCGCCAAATTGAAATCAGCGGCAACAACAAAACCCGCGATGAAGTCATCCGCCGCGAAATGCGCCAAATGGAAAGCGCAACCTACGACCAAGGCAAGCTCAACCGCTCGGCAGAACGCTTGCGCCAATTGGGCTACTTTGAAGACGTGCAAATCGCCACCACGCCTGTTCCCGAAGACGAACAACAAATGGACGTTTCCGTTGCGGTGAAAGAGCGTGCCACGGGCAGCCTGAACGCATCGGCAGGTTGGTCTCAAGATGATGGTTTGATTTTGGCAGCAGGCGTGTCGCAAGATAACTTGTTTGGCACGGGCAAATCGGCTTCGGTAAACATATCGCGCAGTAAAGTGAACCAATCGGCAAACTTGTCGTTCACCGATCCTTATTTCACCCCCGATGGCGTAAGCATGACGTATAGCCTATTTGGCTCGCACTACGACCCATCCAAATCCACCAGCGCCAGCACACGCCGCAATTACCGCATGGTGCGCTACGGCGGCACGGCAACCATGGGCATCCCGATTACCGAATACGACCGCGTAAACTTTGGCTTGGGCGTGGAACACATGGGTGTTAAGCTGCTGAAAAACCCGCCTTATCGTTACCAACGCTTTGTGGATGAAAACAGCCGCAACAACTGGATTTACAAAGGCTTGCTCAGCTGGTATCGCAACACCACCGATGATGGCTATTGGCCCACTCGTGGCTACAACGCCAATGTAACAGGTGAAATTGGCTTACCTGGTAGTGGCTTGCAATATTATCAATTGGGACACCAGCAAACTTGGTATTTCCCAATCTCTCGTTCGTTTACCTTGATGCTTAACGGGCAAATTGGATACAGCGGCAGCTACGGCAAAACCAAAGAAATTCCGTTTATGTACACCCAATCGGGCGGTGGTTTAGGCTCGGTTCGCGGCTACGAAACGGGCACACTCGGTCCCAAAGTGTACGACGTCGATCCTTACGATGGATCGTATGATGCCGAAGCATACGGCGGTAAATTTGCGGTGAACGCCAATGCTGAATTGCTGTTCCCTTTCCCTGGGCTCAAAGACAGCAAGAGCGTGCGCATGAGCTTGTTTGCCGATGCAGGCAGCGTGTGGGATGGCAAAACTTATAACGCCCGAGCATATAGCCGCAGCAATCCATACGGCACCAATGGTTTTTACAGCAAAGACCATAAATCCAGCTTTAAAGAAGAGCTGCGCTATTCAACTGGCTTGGCTTTAACTTGGATTTCTCCCGTTGGCCCAATCAAATTGAGCTACGCCTTGCCGCTTAACAAAAAAACAGGCGACCAAGTGCAACGCTTCCAATTCCAGCTGGGCACGGTGTTCTAACAGCAAAAAGCCTGTTGGCGGTTGATGACTGCCAACGGGCTTTTGTATCGGCTATCGGCAGCCTGAAATTTGATTTGCGCGGTTGCTTTATCCGTAGGCAATGAATAAACTCAACCCTACGCGCCATTCAGCGTATCACAAATAAACCGAAAAATAGGAAACTCAAACATGAAATCCCGAACCATCCGAAACTTTTGCGCTGCTGCTGTGTTTTCAGGTTGCCTGATTGCCTTGCCCGCCCATGCCGAGCGCGTGCAAAAATTCGGCTATGTGAACCCCGAGCGCGTTTACACCGAAACGCAAGCCGCACAACGCATTGAAGCCACGCTACAAAAAGAATTTGGCGCGCAACAGCAAAAGCTAAACGCGCTGCAACAGCAAGGCATTCAGCTAAAACAACAGCTCACGCGCAGTAATCTGAGCAGCAAAGCGCGTAAACAAGCTGAAGCCAAATTGCTGGAAACAGGCAAGCAGTACCGCGTTTCCGCCGCACGCCTTGCCGAAGAATACAACCTGCGGCGTAACGAAGAATTCGCCGCGCTGCAAAACAATGCCAACACGGTTATCCGCAACCTTGCCGAAAAAGAAAAATACGATTTGATTGTGCAGGAAGCGGTGTTCGTTACGCGGGAATACGACATCACCGACCGCGTGATTAAGCTATTAGACGAAATCAAATAACAACGCCCCAAAGGCAGCCTGAAAACAAGCATAAGGGTTTTCAGGCTGTCTTTTGCGTTATAGTTGATTAAAATTGCAATGATACGGCGTTGCCAACGCCCTTATGTACTATTTGTACACTGCGGGCGTTGGCGCCTTGTCTCATTTTTATTTTAATCAACTATATCATGCGCCATCTTTTGTTATCCTTGCGGCAGCCTGAAAACACCATTTGGCAACGCCCAATCATCCAAGGAGTTCTGCTATGACCCAATTCACCCTATCCCAACTCACCGCCCAGCTTGGCGGCACACATACGGGCGACGACATCGCCGTTTCCGCCGTTGCCCCCGCTGCTCGCGCCCAAGCGCATGAAATCACCTTTCTTGCCAACCCTAAATACAAAAGCGAAGTGGAACACAGCCAAGCGGGTGCAATTATCGTTTCGCCCAAAGCTGCCGAGCTGTTTCCCAACCGCAATCTCATCATCGCCGCCGATCCTTATCTTTACTTCGCCCAAGTGGCACGGCTGTTCCACCCCGCGCCCGTTGCCCAAGCTGGCATTCATCCCAGCGCGGTCATCGACCCCAGCGCCCGCGTGCCCGCCAGCTGCGAAATTGGCGCAAATGTGTACATCGGCGCGCGCACGGTGTTGGGCGAACAATGCCGCATTTTGCCCAACAGCGTGGTGGAGCATCATTGTACGCTGGGCGACAACGTGGTGTTGCATCCGAATGTAACCGTTTACCACGGCTGCACGCTGGGCAACCGCGTAGAAATCCATTCAGGCAGCATCATCGGCGCGGATGGCTTTGGGCTAGCGTTTGCAGGCGATAGCTGGCTCAAAATCCCGCAAACAGGCGCGGTTACGCTAGGCGATGATGTGGAAATCGGCGCGAACACCACTATAGACCGCGGCGTGATGAGCGACACCACCATTGGGCGCGGCACCAAAATTGATAACCTGATTCAAATCGCGCACAACTGCCAAATTGGCGCGCATACGGTGATTGCTTCTTGCACGGGCATTTCAGGCAGCGTGAAAATTGGCGATTACTGCATACTCGGCGGCGGCGTGGGCACGGTGGGGCATATTGAAATTGCCGACAAAACCACCATCGGCGGCGGCACATCGGTAACCCACAGCATCAAAGAAAGCGGCACGCACTACGCCAGCATCTACCCCATGCAAACCTTCCGCGAATGGACGCGCAACGCCGTGCACCTGAATCACCTAAACGAAATGCACAAGCGCATCAAAGCGCTGGAAGCGCAGTTAGCCGAGCGCAACGGTGAATAGTTTTTTTAGGCTGCCTATCGTGTGAACAATAGGCAGCCTGAAAGTGAGTTTACGAGCTTGCTCAAAACCAGAAGCATTATGCAAAGGAACATTATTATGCCGCCCAAATCCCAAATCTTTCCCGTCCTAACAGCCTTATTTATGACTACGCCAGTCCATGCCGTCCCCGAACACAATATCCTGAACCAAGACGGCTACATCCTAGTCCAAACTCGCGCCCATGCCGAAGCGATCGCCGAAGCCCATATCACCAACGTGTACGGCAAAGACCACGCCATCCAGCAAAAGCCTTATCAAGTGCACGAAACGCAAAGCACATGGGAAGTTTCAGGCAGCCTGAAACCTAACAGACTGGGCGGCGTATTCTTGATTGTGATTAACAAGCAAAATGGCGCGGTTTTGCGGCTTACGCATGGGCGGTAGATACTAGGGCTGTGATAATCAATAGCTCCTAGCTAAACAATTCGGCATGTGAACCCAATCGCACAAGTTGGATTTTATTGTCATCACCCCGCTCATAAATCAACAACATATCAGGCTGGATATGGCATTCCCGAAATCCAACCCAATCGCCTTTTAAATCGTGGTCTTTATATTTTTCAGGCATCGGCACGCCATTGATTAGGCAATAAGCCACTTCCACATACGCTGGACTTAACAAAACTTCCCAGCGTTTTTTTGCATCGCGTTTAAACGAGTTGAGCGCAAATAGCTGAAACTGGCTCACTCCTGCCACTCCTGAATATCACGCATCATCTCGTTCAAATCGGTATAGCCCTTGCCCATATCGCCGCTGGCACGCCGCGCCACCGCTTCCAACATGGCTTGGCGCGTTGCTTCGTTGGGCACGCGGTTGTCATAATTAAACGACAGTGGGATGCTGCGCGTGTTGGCGATTTGGTTAAAAAACAGCTTAACCGCCTGCGCGGGGGTTAAACCATAGCTTTCAATAATCGGAAAAGCGCGTTCTTTCAGACTTTCGTCCATGCGAATATTAAAATTGATGCTGCTCATTAGTATGTTCCTTATGTGGTTTAATCAGTACAATAGTAAAACAAAAGTTTGGCAAATACAATTATCTTTATTTTCTTGGAATTGACTATGTGGTACATCATTTTAATCGGCTATATTTTTGTAACCCTGATGTTTTCCGTTGCCCAATATCCGCAGGGCATGGCGCGCGTGCTGATTTATTTGCTGTTTTGGACGGTGTTGCCCACTGTGTTTTCGCTGTGGGTAGTGCTGATTCGGCGGCGCAATAAACGCATGAAGTTGGCGGAGCAAGCCGAGCAATCATCAAAGCAATCAACATAAAACCCAAACGATAAGGCAGCCTGAAAACGAAATTATCTGTTTTCAGGCTGCCTTTATTGTGTTTGGGGTACAGCAATTAGAATGTGCGCCCAATGGTGAACTCTGCCAGCTCGCGCAAACGCGTTGCCCGCGCACCAAACGGCGCCAGCGCTGCCACCGCTTCATTTATCAATTGCGCCGCATAATCGCGCGCTGCATCCAAGCCCAGCAATTTCACATAGGTCGGCTTATCAGCATCGGCATCTTTGCCTGCGGTTTTGCCCAGCGTAGCGGTGTCGGCTTCACAGTCCAACACATCATCAATCACTTGAAACGCCAAGCCCAGTTTGGCGGCGTAAACATCCAGCGCAGCCAGCGCTTCATCGTTCACATCGGGGCAACTTAATCCGCCCAATTGCACCGCCGCGCGAATCAGCGCACCTGTTTTCAGGCTGTGCATTTGTTCCAACTGATCTTGCGGCAAATCGCGCCCCACGTTTGCCAAATCAATCGCCTGCCCGCCTGCCATGCCCATGCTGCCCGAAGCCTGAGCCAGCACATTCAGCATCCGCAGCTGCCGCGCGGCGGGCAATGTTGTTTCACGCGACAAGGCATCAAATGCCAGCGTTTGCAGGGCATCGCCCACCAGCAGCGCGGTTGCCGCGCCAAAGGCTACATGGCACGTCGGTTTGCCGCGTCGTAGCGTGTCGTTGTCCATTTCGGGCATATCGTCGTGCACCAGCGAATAAACGTGGATGCACTCCACCGCTGCCAGCGCCGCTTCGCAGGCAGCCTGAACGCAATCGCCCAGCTCCGCCGCCGCCAGCACCAACATCGGGCGCAGCCGCTTGCCGCCATCCAGCGCGGCATAGCGCATCGCTTGGTGCAAGGTTTGCGGCGCGCGCGTGCTTTCAGGCAGCAGCCGTTGCAACACGGCTTCGGTGTGCGCCTGCGCGTTTTTTTGCCAGTTCACAAAATCATTCACCTTGCAGCTCCCAGTCGGTTAAATCGCCGTTGTTCAATACTTGGATTTTTTGTTCTACCGCGGCTAATTTTTGCTGGCAATAGCGCACCAGCTCCATGCCTTCGGCGTAGTTTTCCAGCGCTTCTTCCAGCGGCTGGGCGTTGTTTTGCATGGATTGTGTGATGGTTTCTAAGCGCGCGATGGCGTCTTCAAAACTTTTGGGTGGGGATTTTTTTGCCATGATGGGTCTCGAGGGATTAAAAAGAATAATGAAAGGCAGCCTGAAAATGGGAAGGGCTTTTAGGTTTGATTTCAGGCTGCCTGCGCTCTGGAACAGCCTGAAAACATATAAAGCCAAAACGCATCCAGCCTATTTGCCGATGCAAAAGCGGCTGAATATCACGCCCAGCAGATCATCGGCGGTAAATTCGCCTGTGATTTCGCTGCATGCGTTTTGTGCTAGGCGCAGATGTTCGGCAAGCAATTCCAGCTGGTGATTGCCGCATAGAGCGGCGTTGTCTAGCTCGCGCTGGGCGGTTTCTAGCGCGTGGATGTGGCGACTGCGGGCAAGAAACAAGCCTTCGCTTTCGCCTTGCCAGCCCACTACGTCTAACAAGGCTTGTTTGAGCAAATCCAGCCCCGCGCCTGTTTTAGCGGATAGATTGATGAGCGTGGTTTCGCCGTCGTTTTCGGTTTTCAGGCTGTCTATGTGGTTATCCGTACGGCTAGGGGTTTCGCCGCGCAAGTCGGCTTTGTTGTGGATAACAATGCGGGTAAGGCTGCGGGGCAGCTTGTCTAGTATCGCTTGCGTGGCGGCATTGATGCCTTCGGCGGGGTCTATCAAGATGAGCGCGACATCGGCGTTTTGCACGGCTTTTTCGCTGCGCTCGATGCCGATTTTTTCTACCAAATCATCCGTTTCGCGCAAGCCTGCGGTATCGGTGATGTGAATGGGCACGCCATCTAGCGTGATGTGTTCGCGCACGGTGTCGCGCGTGGTGCCTGCAATATGGGTAACGATGGCGATGTCGTCGCCCGCCAGCGCGTTGAGCAGGCTAGACTTGCCCACATTGGGCGCGCCCACCAGCACAACATTCATCCCTTCACGCAAAATCGCGCCTTGGCTGGCTGTGGATAAAATTGTGGATAGTTCGTTTTGCAGCGCGGCAAGTTTCCCTTGGGCATCGGCGGCTTCCAGAAAATCTATTTCTTCTTCGGGGAAGTCCAGCGTGGCTTCAACCAGCATTCGCAGCGTGATTAAATCGTCCACAAGGCGGTGGATTTGGTTGGAAAACGCGCCTTTGAGTGAGCGCACCGCCATACGGGCGGCGGCTTGACTGGATGCGTCGATTAAATCGGCAACGCTTTCGGCTTGGGCAAGGTCTAGCTTGTTGTTTAAAAAGGCGCGTTTGGTGAACTCGCCTGCTTCGGCGATGCGTGCGCCCAGCTGCAAGCAGCGGTTGAGCAGCATTTGCAAAACGATTTGCCCGCCATGCCCTTGCAGTTCTATCACGTCTTCGCCGGTGAAGCTGGCGGGCGCGGCGAAATACAGCAAAATGCCGTTGTCGATGGCGTTGCCGTGTTCGTCTAAAAAATCGGTGTAGAGCGCGGTGCGCGGCTTGGGCGTTTTGCCGCCCGTGATGGCTTGGGCGATGGGCAAAAGCTGGCTGCCTGAAATGCGAATCACGCCCACGCCGCCGCGTCCTGCTGCGGTGGCGATGGCGGCGATAGTGGGTGCCGTTGCTGTGGATGGTTTTGTGGATAACATTTGGGATAACAATAAACAGCAGCCTGAAAAAGGCTGGGGATGAATGAATAAAGGCAGCCTGAAAATCTTTTAAATGCCGTTTTAAATATTGTTTTAGCTTTGCAGAAACTCGCTTCGCTCGTTTTCAGGCTGCCTATTTATGATTGGCTTGCAGCCGAATTTTTTTGCGCTGCTCGGCGGCTTCATGGCGGCGAATTTGTTCTTCGCTTTCCAATTGCAACGGCGGCACGGCAACGGGCTTGCCGTCTTTCATCGCCACCATGGTGAAATAGCAAGAATTGGTGTGGCGGATGGTGCGCTCTTGGATGTTTTCGGCTTCCACGCGAATGCCGATTTCCATGGATGTGCGCCCTACCATGTTTACGCTGGCGTAATAATGCACCAGCTCGCCCACATGAATCGGCTCTTTGAAAATCACGTTATCCACCGACAGCGTTACACACATATTGCCCGAATAGCGGCTGGCGCAAGCATAGGCAACTTGATCCAGCATTTTCAGCAGCTCGCCGCCGTGCAGATTGCCGCTGAAATTTGCCATCGTGGGCGTGATTAAGGTGGACATGTGAAGTTCGTGGTTGGAAATAATTTGCATGATAAGGCCGCGTTAAAAAAAGGGCGTATTTTAGCAAATTAGCACGGCAAGGCAGCCTGAAACCATTTCACTCGTTTTCAGGCTGCCTTTAAGGGTTTGGCGCAGTGTTGATGGCAACACATCACGCGCCTTGATAAGTATCCACGCCTGTTCCTTTTTCAATAAATTCAATCTTATAGCCATCGGGGTCTTCCACAAAAGCAATCACCGTAGTGCCGTGTTTCATCGGTGCGGCTTCGCGGATTACTTTGCCACCTTTGGCGCGAACCGCATCGCAAGCTGCCGCGGCGTTGTCCACTTCAATTGCGATATGCCCGTAGCCCGCGCCCAAATCGTAGGATGGCGTGTCCCAGTTGTGAGTAAGTTCCAAAACTGTGCTATCGCGCTCGTCGCCATAGCCCACAAACGCCAGCGTGAAGCGCCCATCGGGGTAGTCTTTGCGGCGCAACAGTTTCATGTTCAACACTTCAGTGTAAAACGCCAAAGATTTGTCTAAATCGCCCACGCGCAGCATGGTGTGTAGTAAACGCATGATTTTGTTCCTTTAAATATCGTTATTCATTGCTAAAAGCAGCCTGAAAACCTTTTAATTGCCGTTTTAGCTTCGCTGAAACTCGCTTCGCTCGTTTTCAGACTGCCTATTTTACCGTTTTGCCCAGCATTTATCTAATGTGCCGCCCAAAGGCAGCCTGAAAACAAAAATCGGGCAAAGCTGCCCGATTGTGCGTTTATTTTCCTTGAAACTCGGCTAGCTTATCGCTTGCCATCGCCGCTTTAAACTCGCGCACTTCATAGCTTGCGCCGCCTTGCCAATACACATCTTCCGCCAAAATAGCGTCTAATTCGGCGCGGCTGGTGGCTTGCGCGATGATAATGCCTGCGTGTGCTTGGTCTAGATAAGGGCCCAGCAGCAAAAAATTGCCCTGCTCAAAATATTTGGCGAACCACGCGCGGTGAATATTGAGCTTTTCTTCCGCTTGCGCGGCGCTTTCGTTGGGATTGTGTTGAATGACAACGTTGATGAGATACATATTAATCCTTTGGTTTGATGTTGAAGTGGGCTAAACCTATTTTCAGGCTGCATCAATGGCGGCAATCAAGCGTTTGGCGTGTTCGCTTGCCAAGGCTTTTTGCGCGGCGATTTGCTCTTCGCTTTGGCGCGCCGAATAGCTGATGCCGTTGGTGTACACAATCGGCTGCAAATCCAAGCTGCATAAAGATGCAGTGAATTATAGATGTGCCGATTCTTTTGAAAAACCAGCATCAATGAATCCATTTATCGCAAAAGTTGAAAATATACGGCACGAATCGCGCTTTATTTTTAAGCTGCCAAAATCTAGAATAGGTAGCCTGAAAACGCTGTTTAGCCCATCCACCAACCTATATTTATCCACAACCATGTCGCACATCATCCAACCCATCGGCACCGTTCAATCGCCCTACACGCAAAAATTCGGCATTCCGCGCCAGCCCCAGCTTGTTCCCGCCGCTCAAATCATCATCACACTCGCCCCGCAGTTCACCGCCGACAGCGTGCGCGGATTAGACGGCTTTGATTACATCTGGCTGCAATTTCTGTTTCACGACGCGATAGACGAAGGCTGGGCGCAAATGGTTCGCCCACCACGACTGGGCGGTAAACAAAAAATGGGCGTATTCGCCACCCGCAGCCCGCATCGCCCCAACCACATCGGGCTATCTTTGCTGCGCCTGCGCCAGATTGATATTGCAGGCAAACTCGTTCGCATCCATTGCGAAGGCGGCGATTTGCTGGATGGCACGCCCGTTATAGACATCAAACCCTATATCCCCTTTGCCGAAGCGCATCCCGAAGCGCGCGCAGGCTTTGTGAACGGTGTGCCTGAGCGGTTAAGCGTGGTATGGCAGCCTGAAAGCCAGCCCGATCGCCTAACGCCAGCGCAACGCGCCCTGATTGAGCAAAGCCTTGCCCAAGACCCGCGCCCCGCCTATCAAGACATCCCTGAGCGCATCTACGGCGCAACCATCGCAGGCAAAGAGATTAAATTTCAAATCGCCAACGGCATCGTCCGCATCCTATCGTGTGGCTAATCGCATTCAACCCGAGCAACCGTTTCACATGAAACAGGCGCAAAAAAAGGACGCGCCCAGCACGTCCAAAACTCACAAGAAAAGTTCATTTCAGGCTGCCTTAAAACAGCCCGCGCAATCAATCATCCAAATAGCTAGACAACACCGCGCCCGTTTTCGCATCCACTTTCACTTCATACTTCTGCCCATTCGCCATGCGCACATCCACATCAAAATGGTCAGGCTTGTTGCGGCTGCGGTCAAATTCCACATTCGTTGCTTGCCCGCCGCCCACTTTTGCCACCGCAATTTGCGCCGCTTTTTCATGCGTGATGTAGCTGGCGCGATTTTTCTCGTAGTGCAAATAATCGCCATCCGCCAAAGCAGGCGCAGAGATGGCAGCAAATGCAGCAGCAAAAATAACGGCGGCGGTTTTATTGGTTAATTTCATGGTGTAACTCCTGTTTCAATGTTTAAAAAAGCGTGTCGTTTGACAACGCTGCGCAGTATAAAAAACGAAAATTAGGAAACAATTAGCAATGTGTTAAGAATGTGTAAACGCGTTTCAGGCTGCTTAACCCAATAAGGCAGCCTGAAACGTTGTTTAGTATGGTTAAAACAGATTTACGCACGAAAAACCACACAATCTCGCCTTTTTCCACGCCATCGTTGCCAAACCCCGCTCCCCGCGCGTATCATCCGCGCTTTATTTTCAACTCATTGCCAAGAAAGGATAAAACCATGCAAAACATCGCTCAATCTCCCATCCAACTTGGCAGCCTGAACGCCAACCGCGTTATCTAATCGCCCGTTCGGGCTGCTTTCTCTACCATTTTTGTTAAGACAATCATTTCAACGATGCCGTTTCAGGCAGCCTGAAACACGCCTTAACAAAACCAAAAGAAAGTACCCACATGGGCAATCAAATTATTATCATCAAAAATTCAAACACTTGGATAGAAGGCAACGCCATCCAACAATTAGAAACCACCGCCAAGCTACCGCACATTCAGCGCGTGGCAGGGATGCCCGATTTACACGCAGGGCGCGGTTATCCCATTGGCGCGGCGTTTTTCAGCGTCGGGCATTTTTACCCCGCGCTGATTGGCAACGACATCGGCTGCGGCATGGCGTTCTGGCAAACCGATTTAACCGTGCATAAAGCCAAAACCAGCAAATTGGTCAAACAACTGGGCAGCATAGACGCGCCGCTGGGCAGCGATTGGCAAGCGCGCATCAACGAGCTGCTGCCCCATCATCCATTTCAGGCTGCCTTAGGCACGATTGGCGGCGGCAACCATTTTGCCGAGCTGCAAGCGGTGGACACGGTTTACGCGCCTGAACACCTGCCCGCAGCGTTTAATCCGCAATGCTTGCAATTGTTGGTGCACAGCGGTTCGCGCGGCTTGGGGCAACAAATTTTGCGCCGCCATGTGGATAAGTTTAGCCATGCAGGGCTGCCTGAAAACACGCCCGAAGCCGTCACCTATCTTGCCGAACACGATGCCGCGCTGGATTTTGCCCGCGCCAATCGCCGTCTGATCGCCGAGCGGATGCTGGCGCGTTGGGGTGCGGATGGCACGTGTTTGCTGGATGTGCATCACAATTTTTTGCAACCAATTCAAATAGATAATCAAACAGGCTGGCTGCACCGCAAAGGCGCAACTCCGTCCGATTGTGGCTTGGTGGTTATCCCTGGTTCGCGCGGCGATTACAGTTATCTCGTTCGCCCGATTGCGGAAAATGGCGCAGATGCCTTGTTTTCCTTGGCGCACGGCGCGGGACGCAAATGGCAACGCGGCGAATGCAAAGCACGCTTGTCGCACAAATTTTCCGCCGATAGCTTGCGCCAAACTGCATTTGGCAGCGCGGTGGTCTGCGAAGATAAAGCCTTGATTTTTGAAGAAGCCCCGCAGGCTTATAAGAAAATTGACAGCATCATCGCCGCGATGAGCGATTTTGGGCTGATTGAATTGGTGGCGCGTATGAAGCCCGTTTTAACCTATAAAACTGCAGGCGGCTGCGCCGATTGATTACACTTTCAGGCAGCCTGAAAACAGGAAAACACATGAATACAAATATTTATCTACAACTATCCACAGGACAAGCCCCTGCCGAATGCCAAATTTTTGCGCAATTTGTGTTGCACAAAATTCTTCGCGAAGCACAAAGCGCAGGCATAGCGGCAGAAATTTTGGACAAAACCGATAGCAAACACGGCATTTTGTCCGCCACGTTCAGGCTCAACGGCGCAGGCGCAGAACATCTGGCGCAGCGCTGGCTCGGCACGCTGCAATGGATTTGCAATAGCCCCATCCGCCCCAAACATCCGCGCAAAAATTGGTATATCGGCGTTTTCAGGCTGCCGCAAATCCCGATTTTGCCCGATGATGGCAACATTCATTTTGAAACCTGCCGCGCAGGCGGCAAAGGCGGGCAGCACGTTAACAAAACCGACAGCGCCGTTCGCGCCACGCATTTGGCAACGGGCATTTCGGTACGTGTGGAAAGTGAGCGCAGCCAGCACACCAACAAAAAACGCGCCCGCGAGCTGCTCGCCATAAAGCTGGCAGCGCAGCATTCGGCAGCGCTGGCGCAACACGCAAGCCATGCACACGCGCAGCTGTATCAAGTGGAGCGCGGCAACCCTGTTCGCGTGTTTAAAAATGCGGATTTTCGTGAGCAATAAAAGCATTAGGCAGCCTTTTATCAACTTATCCGCCATTTCTCGCCAGTTTTGCTGGCAAATCCTTTAAAATCATGCTTTTCAACCTTCATCCGAAAGGAAAATCATGGAACTCGTTTTTATCCGCCACGGTTTGAGCGAATGGAACGCCAAAAACTTATTCACAGGCTGGCGCGATGTGAAATTGAGCGAACAAGGCATCGCCGAAGCGCAAGAAGCAGGGCGCAAGCTCAAAGCGGCGGGCTATCAGTTTGACATCGCGTTCACATCGGTTTTAACCCGCGCCATCAAAACCTGCAATTTGGTGCTGGAAGAAAGCGACCAGCTTTGGGTGCCACAAATCAAAACATGGCGGCTGAACGAGCGGCATTACGGCGCATTGCAAGGCATGGACAAAAAACAAACCGCCGAAAAATATGGCGATGAGCAAGTGCACATTTGGCGACGCAGCTACGACACGCTGCCCCCTTTGCTAGACAAAAACGACGAATTTTCCGCCCACAACGACCGCCGCTACGCCCATTTGCCCGCCGATGTGGTGCCCGATGGCGAAAATTTGAAAGTAACGCTGCAACGCGTGTTGCCCTTTTGGGAAGACCACATCGCACCCGCCATCATCAGCGGCAAGCGCGTGTTGGTGGCGGCGCACGGCAACAGCTTGCGCGCGCTGGCTAAACACATTGAAGGCATTTCAGACGAAGACATCATGGGCTTGGAAATCCCAACAGGGCAGCCTTTGGTGTATAAATTGGATGAACATTTAAACGTGGTTGAGAAGTTTTATTTGTAATCGCTTAGATAACATAAAGGCAGCCTGAAAACGAGAAATAGCGTTTTCAGGCTGCCTTTTTATGTGGATAACTTAGATTTTTTCCGCAAAATATTTCAGCGTGCGCACCAATTGGCAAGTGTAAGACATCTCGTTGTCATACCAAGCCACGGTTTTCACCAACTGCTTGTCGCCCACCGTTTGCACGCGCGTTTGCGTGGCATCAAACAACGAGCCAAACTCAATGCCGATTACATCAGACGACACAATCTCGTCTTCGGTGTAGCCATACGATTCATTCGCCGCGGCTTTCATGGCAGCGTTCACTTCTTCTTTGCTCACATTTTTTTCCAACACACAAACCAATTCCGTTAGCGAACCCGTCGCCACAGGCACGCGTTGCGCTGAGCCGTCCAATTTGCCGTTCAATTCGGGAATCACCAAGCCGATAGCTTTGGCTGCGCCTGTGCTGTTGGGCACGATATTGCAAGCGGCGGCGCGGGCGCGGCGTTTGTCGCCTTTGCGGTGCGGCGCGTCCAACGTGTTTTGATCGCCTGTGTAGGCATGGATGGTGGTCATCAAACCTTGCACCACGCCAAATTGTTTTTGCAACACTGCCGCCATTGGTGCAAGGCAGTTGGTGGTGCAAGAAGCGGCGGAAATCACCGTTTCGCTGCCGTCCAAAATGTCGTGGTTCACATTAAACACCACGGTTTTCACATCGTTGCCGCCAGGGGCAGAAATCACCACTTTGCGTGCGCCTGCGCGAACATGCGCTTCGGCTTTTTCTTTGCTGGTGAAAAAGCCCGTGCATTCCAACACCACATCCACGCCCAAATCTTTCCAAGGCAATTCTTCAGGATTCGGTTTGGCAAATACTTTGATTTCTTTGCCGTTTACGATAAATGCATCTTCTTTTTGCTCAATTGTGCCGTTAAAACGCCCTTGCGTGGTATCGTATTTGAACAAGTGAACCAGCATATCCGCAGGCGTTAAATCGTTTACAGCAACCACTTCAATGCCGTCTGTTTTCAAGATTTGACGCAAAGCCAAACGACCGATGCGACCAAAACCGTTAATTGCAACTTTAACTGCCATTTTTACGTTCCTTTATGCGTTGAAAAACGCTTCTTTTTACCATTTTTCCTTAACAAAAGCAAAAGCGTTTTGGTTTATGTTTACCGTGCGAAAAGGTTTGTAATTAAATAAAAAACAAAATATTAAAAAATAAAAAGATGATTTTTATGAAGCGTTATTCGCAATGTGGATAACCCAGTTAAACAAATGATTTTCTAGCAAAATAGTGAACACAAAAATCTGTGTGTGATCATCATCAAGTGATTGGGATAATTGTGGATAAAATAAGGCGGATTTTGCTCTATTGTGGATAAATTAGCCTTATCACGCCTTTTTATTGCCTTAACCACACTTTCAGGCTGCCTAAAATGGTTTATTATGTGTAGAAACCCCTAGCGTTGTTTACAGTATTTCAAGGACAATACCGTAAATGAACATGCACAAAAACACCCGCCTTACCCCGCACCACCGCCAAGCCATCTGGA
>CAUSAW010000029.1:0-20188 GCA_963529725.1 uncultured Kingella sp.
GAAAAGTAAGTGCCCCGCTGACATGAAGCGCATGGTTAAAACTACACTCAAAGCTAACCACAAAGCACAAACTATTTTCAGGCTGCCTTACCCTGTAAGCAAAGGCAGCCTGAAACCCAACCCAACGGAACGTCGGCGGCTAGCCGACATCTTGGCAAGTTAGCCATATCCTGTTTAATAAGCAACTTGGCGACGAGCCGTCGCTGCTTCATCCCTTTTCAGGCTGCCCCAATACCCCAACGCCACTTAACGCCCCACCACCCGCCATTCATCATCATTCAGATGAACCAACCGAATTCCCCCGTCGCGCGACACAAATCCCCCCTTCGCCGCTTCCAGCAACACCGAACGCGGCAACTTCGCCCAAAACAATTCCGCCGTTTGGCGATCTTCCGACAGCAACACATAAACCGCCAGCGTTGCATTTTCAGGATCAGGCAAACGCATATCCGCATCCGCAAACAGGCGCACGCAGCGCTGGCACAATTGCGAAAACGTTTGCCCTGCGCTGGCGCGACAGCCGTGCGCATCGGCATCATTGCCCACCATCGGCGCAGGCGTTTGGCAAGCGCAGAGCGCGCAAACGAATAGGGCAGCAAAAGTGGCTTTGTGCAACATCATCATTCCTTTAAAAAAAGGCAGCCTGAAAGCTCATCAATCCGCTTTCAGGCTGCCTTTGGCATGGTTTATTGAATGCCTTTGTTGATTAAATCTTGATAACCGCCGTGGTTGGTTACATTGGTGTAGCCCATTTTTTTCAACTCTTGTAACGCGGCTTCGGCGCGGCGTCCCGAGCGGCAATACAAGTTCACAGGGGCTTTTTTATCGGGGCTGATGCGTGCGATTTGGTTGGCGATTTGATCGTGTGGCACGTTCACCGCGCCTTGCAAATGCCCTTCGTTGAATTCTTCGGGCGTGCGCACGTCAATCCAAACACCTTTGGCGCGGGCGGGCTGCGCGGCGGTTTGGGCTATGGCTGCGCCTGTTGCGGCGGCTGCGGCTTTTTTCATGGGTGCAGCTTTTTTGGTATGAGCCGCCTTTTTGGGCGCGGCTTGGCTGGCAAGGGGCGTGGCGATGGCGGCAGCGATTAGGGCGAGATGGAGTAGTTTTTTCATGGGAGTACCTTTCGGTTAAAAAGTTGGATGATAAGCATAACCCGCGCAGCAGGGCGGGATGGATTTTCAGGCTGCCTTTAGATAATTAGGCAGCCTGAAAACGGTGTGCATTGTAGCAATGCGGTTGGACAATAACTGGTTGTTTTGTCTCAAATGATTGCAGGATTAGGGCATCAGCATCCCGCCGTTTACATGCAGCGTTTGCCCTGTGATGTAACGCGCTTGCTCGGATGCCAAAAACAGTACGGCATCGGCGATGTCTTGCGGCGTGCCAAAGCAGCCCAGCGCGGTTTGCGCTTCAAACGCCTTGCGCGTTTCTTCGGGCAGGGCGCGGGTCATATCGGTGTCAATAAAGCCAGGGGCAACGCAGTTCACCGTGATGCCGCGGCTGCCCACTTCGCGTGCCAGCGATTTGCTGAACCCTTGCAGCGCGGCTTTGGCGGCGGCGTAGTTGGTTTGCCCCGCGTTGCCCATCGTGCCAACCACGGATGTGATATTGATGATGCGCCCTGCGCGTTGCTTCATCATGCCGCGCAACACGGCTTTGGACGCGCGATAAACGGATTTGAGGTTCACGTTCATGATGTCGTCCCATTCTTCTTCTTTCATGCGCATCAATAGGTTATCGCGCGTGATGCCTGCGTTGTTTACCAAAATATCCAGCTTGCCAAATTCTTGTTCCACGCTGGCAATCAGTTCTTCCACGCTGTTGGGCGTGGCGGCGTTGAGCGCGCGCCCTGAGCCGTTCCATTGGGCAAGGCGTTCGGTGATGGCGTTGGCACCGTTTTCGCTGGTGGCGGTGCCGATAACGGTTGCGCCTGCTTGGGCGAGCGTGTCGGCGATTGCCGCGCCGATGCCGCGTGATGCGCCTGTTACCAGCGCGATTTTTCCTGCGAGTGATTGAGTGGTCATGGGAAGTCCTTATGGTTGAGTGGGGAAACAGAGGCAGCCTGAAAAAGGGATTCAAGGCGTGAGCTTTGTAGAAACTCGCTGCGCTCGTTTTTAGGCTGCCTATTTAGGGATTGGGTAACACAATTTTTTGGTGCGGTTCAATGTTCAGCACATAGCGTATCCAGTTGCCAAAGCTGTATTTTTCGCGGATGGCAGGGTCTATTTCGTGATACGGCGCGGCGAGAAATTCGTCTAAGCCGTCAAAGGTTTTGCCGTCCCAAATAAAGATGTTGCTGGGGTGGTAGAAGTCGTATTTGGCGGTTTCGGGGTTGGTGGTGATGAGTTTTTTGCGGTAGCCCAATGCTTCAAACGGGCGAAACGACATGCCTTTGTGGTCGGGATTTTTGAAATCCAGCAGGATGCGGCTGTGCATTGCGCCTAATAGGTTGTCGCGGAAGTCTTTGCTGTGGCGAATGGGGTGGATAGATGGATGGGGGTAGAGCGTGGGGTGTTCGGCAACGCCGCCATCGTGGATGTGGTAGATGGCGAAGTTGGTTTTAAGCCCTTTGGCTTGGGCGTATTGGGCAAAGTGCACCAGCGCGTCGCTGCGGTTGAGCCCCGGCCAATGGATGCCTGTGAAATAGACATCGGATTGGATTTCGCCGATTTCGGGCATTCGGTCAAACCAAAAATTGGTGGCGGGCAGGGTGGTTAAGCCGTTGTGTTCGCCCACGTCGGCGGGGTCAAAAACGTAGTTGGTGTCAAAGCAATGCAGTTTGTTGAAAATTTCGCCAAAGCGGCTGAGCCCATCCCATTGGTAGTTAATCATTTTGCCGCGGGTTTTGTTGCGAATCAGTTGCAGCGTGTCTTCGTCGTAGATATCGCCGCGGATGAAAAGGGCGTTGTCTGCGCTGTTTTGCTGGATGGCTTGGATGATGGCTTGTTTGTCGCGTTCAATTTGTTTGAGATTATTGGCGCTGATCACGTGGAGTTTGGCTTCTTTGTCGCCGAGAATTTTTTTGCGGTATTTGATGTGGATTTTTTCGCGGAAGGTGGGGTGGCGGAAGATGTCGTTGTTGTCGGAGAAGCTCAGATCGCACACGGTGAAGCCGTGCGCGCGCAGGTGTTGGGCGATAAGTTTGTAGATGCCGTTGGTAGTGGGCATGGCGAGAAATAAGGTGCTCATTTTTTTACGAGTTTGGGTAGGGTTATGGGTGTGTTGGGTTCAATATCAAAGGCGTAGCGTATCCAGTTGGCAAAACTGTATTTGTGTTTGATGTGTTCAGGCAGCCTGAAATAGGGTTTTTTTAGAAATGTTATCAGTTCTGCGTGGTTGTTGCCTGTCCAGACTAGGATGTTATCGGGGTGGTAGAAGTCGTAGTGGACGATGGTGGGGTTGGTGGTAATGAGCTTTTTTTCAAAGCCGATGGCTTCAAAGATGCGCAGCGATAGCCCGTAGTGTTTGGTGTTCAAAAAATCAACCAATACGCCTGCTTTTTGGGTGAGCAATAGGTTTTCGCGGTAGGGCAGGGCGTCTTGGTAGGGGAAGTATTGTATATCAGTTAGCCCTAGCTCGGCGCGGGCTTGGTCTAAATTTTTGGCGGCGATGCGAAAGTCAATTGGCAGCCCAAGCTGTTTGGCGGCTTGATAGAAGGCGCGGATGTCGGCAACGCGTTCTTTGTGGTGGGTGCCGATGAAAAAAAGGCTGTGGTTGTTTTCGTGGTTTTCGGGCAGGCAGTCAAAATAGAAGCTGGTGATGGGCACGAGTTTTTCGGCGTATTCGGGACGTTTGCCGATGTCGTAGGGGTCAAAAAACATGAATTTGTCAAAATAGCGGATTTTGTAGAACTCATGTTCCAGAAATTCTAAGGTTTCCCAGTTGTAGTGCACCATTAGGCGGCTTTTGTCGCGCAGGGTTTGCATGAAGCTGCTGGGGAATACGCCGGGCCATATCATGAAGCAGTAGTCGGCTTGCCCTTGGATGCGGTCAAGTTTTTGTTGGAACTCGGGCAGGTAGGGTTTGAATAGTTGTTCTTTTTTGTATTCGCGCTGGTGCAGGAGATTGCGGTAGAACAGTTTTTTGATGCGTTGCCAGAGGCTGGTGTAGACGAATTTTTGTTCTTCGTAGATAAATTCAACGACTTCAAAGCCGTGGTAGCGCAGGTTTTCGGCGACGACTTGGTAGATGTTGAAGATGGGGGGCATGGCGAGTAGGACGGTTTTTTTAGTTTGCATGGTGGTAAAAGGGGGGTGGGGGTTGTTGAATGGCGTTTTGGCTTCGCTGAAACGCGCTTTGTTCGTTTTCAGGCTGCCTTTCATGTTTTTAGGCTGAAATCTTTGCAAAATCTGCAATCGATGGAGCATCGGCGGCTCGCCGACATATTTAGTGAACCAGTAAGCAATGCTCTGTTTAATAAGCAATTTGGCGACGAGCCGTCGCCGCTCCATTTTCAGGCTGCCTTTACGGCTTCGGCAGGCTAATGGGCTGGTGGGGGTGGATGTTTAATACATAGCGTATCCAGTTACCAAAGCTGTATTTTTCGCGGATGGCGGGGTCTATTTCTTGGTAGGGAGTGGCGATAAATTGGTCTAGCCCGTCAAATGTTTTGCCGTCCCAGATGTAGATGTTGCTGGGGTGGTAGAAATCGTATTTTTGCACTTCGGCGTTGGTGGTGATGAGTTTTTTGCGGTAGCCGATGGCTTCAAAGGTGCGCAGCGATAGTCCTTTGTGGGTGCTGATAACGAAGTCGGCAAGGATGGCGCTGCTGCGGGCGTATTCTAGGTTTTGTTGGTAGCTGATGCCGTTGTGGAACTGGATGTTGTTTACGGGGTAGTGTTGTTCAACGTTTTGCGCGCCGTCGCGGGCGATTTGGAAGTTGAGTGCCCAGCCTGCTTGCTCGGCGTATTGGCAAAAGCGGACGATGGGATCGATGCGGTCGCTGCGGTGTGCGCCGAGAAAGTAGATGCTGGGGTGGGTGGTGGGCGCGGGGGGCAGGTGGTCAAAATAGAAGCTGGTGGCGGGGAGAAGCTGCGGGTTTTGCGCGATGTCGTTGGGGTCAAAGGCGTAGAAGCGGTCAAACAGGGCGATTTGGCTTTGCGCGGCGGCAAAGCGTGCCATGCCGTCCCATTGGTAGTTCACCATTTGGTGGCTTTTTTGTTTGACTTGGCGCAGGAAGTGTTCGGGATAGATGTCGGAACGGATAAATAGGGCGTGGTCGTAATGCGGATATTGGGCAAGCTGGGCGGCGATTTGGTGTTGTTTTTGCGCGATGATGTAGTCGCGCTTGGCGTGTGGGTTGCCAAGCAGTTTTTGCGCTTGCACGCGTAGCCGCGCCCAAAGGTTGGGATAGCGGAAGGTTAGGGTGTCGAGCGAGTGGTCAATCACGGTGAAGCCGTGGTGGGCGAGGCATTGGGCGACGATTTTGGCGATGCCTGCGTCGTTTATCATGCCGAGCAATAGGGTGGGCTGTGCGGGTGTATTCATGATTTCAGGCTGCCTTTGGAGGTGTGGGTGTGTGCATGGGCGTGGGAATAATATTTTGCAAGGCGGCAATCATTTGCGCGGGGGTGATTTCTTGGATGTGTTGTTGAAACCAGATGATTTGGGCGTTTTCGCTTTTGGGATGCCAGTTGGCGTAGTTTTGCGGGTCTTGGCGGTATAGCCCGATGATGGGTTTGTTTAACGCGGCGGCGATGTGGATGATGGCGGTGTCGGGCGTTAACACGGCTTGGGCATGGCGGATTAGGGCGATGCTGTCGTGGATGGTTTGGGTGTTGGCGTAGAGCGTGGCGTTGGGCTGCTGTTGGCAAAGGGCAACTAGGCTGGGGGTGATTTCGGGATAGGTGAGCAGAATAAAGCGTTGCGCGGGAAAGGCAGCCTGAAAAGCGGTGAGCGTTTGCCCGATGGCTTCAAGGCTAAATCGGCGCGAATTGGCGGCGCCGAAGAAATTAAGCGCGATGTAGTCTTGCAGATGGTTTTGTTGCAAAAAATCTTGCACGGCAGCTTCGGATGCGGGATTGCTGGACAATTCGGGCTGGGTGCTGATGTCGGCAAAGCCCAGCTCTTGCAGGGCTTGGGCGTACACATCGGCGAAGTGTTGCTGGCTGTTGGCGATGTTGAGATTAAACAGTTGATAATTGGCTTTGTTCAGCCCAACGTAGTATTTCGCGTTTAACGTACGCAGCAGCAGCAAATCGCGCGGGCGCAGCGACAGCGTGGGGTCAATCACGGCATCGTATTGCCCTGCCAGCGATTTGCCGACTTGGTAATAGCTGAGCGTGGATTTGGGCTGAACTTCGTGCAACGCGTCAATATGTGGATTGTTTTCAAACAATTGCCGATTTTTGGCGCTGCAAATCACGCCGATTTGGATGGCGGGATTGGCTTTTTTGATTTCGCGAAAGGCAAATGAGCTAACGATGTAGTCGCCAATTTTGCCGTCTTGGCGCAAAAACAAAACAGCGCGCAGGTTGTGTGGCTGGGGTGCAGGCGCGGCGGCGGGCGCACGGTCTAGCCATGCTTTGCACCAGCGCAGACGCGCGTTGCGCCAACTGGTTTTGAGCTGTTTGAAGCGTTGCTTAAACGACATTTTCAGGCTGCCTAATGTTTACGCTGCATGTTTATGAATGTGCGGCGATAAAGTCTTGCACGGCTTGCTGCGAGATAAGCGCGGCGCATTCCATGTTTTTATCGGCGCGTTTGGCAAGCCCTGCTAACACTTTGCCAGGGCTGCATTCGGCAGATTGGGTGATGCCTTCGCGCACCAAAAGCTGCACGGTTTCTGTCCAGCGCACGGGGCTGTATAGCTGGCGCACCAGCGCGTCTTTGATTTGGGCGACATCGTTGTGTGAAGCGACGTCGGCGTTGTGAATCACGCGGATTTCAGGCTGCCGCAAGGCAATATCTTGCAGGGCGACGGCGAGTTTTTCGGCGGCAGGCTTCATCAAGCGGCAATGCGATGGCACGGAAACGGGCAGCGGCAAGGCACGTTTTGCGCCCGCTTCTTTGGCGGCGGCCATCGCGCGTTCTACGGCGGTGGCGTTGCCTGCAATCACCACTTGCCCCACGGAATTGAAATTCACCGCTTCGCACACATCGCCTTGCTCGGCGGTGGCGCAAATTTGGCGCACTTGCTCGTCTTCCAAGCCCAAAATGGCAGCCATTGCGCCCACGCCTTGTGGCACAGCACTTTGCATCAATTCGGCACGCAAGCGCACCAATTTAACGGCATCGGCAAAATTCAGGCTGCCTGCGGCAACTAAGGCGGTGTATTCGCCCAAGCTATGCCCTGCTACTACGCTCGGCGCTTTGCCGCCTGCGGCGAGATAGGCGCGATAGGTGGCGATGCCTGCGGTGAGCATCAGCGGCTGGGTGTTGATGGTTTGGCTGATGATGTCGGCGTCGCTGCCGTTCATCATTGCCCATAGGTCTTGATTGAGCGCAGCGGATGCTTCGTCAAAGGTGGCTTTTACTTCGGCGCTGCCGTCAAAGCCGTTCATCATGTTAAGGCTTTGCGAGCCTTGTCCTGCGAAAAAGAATGCGAAATTCATGCGAAATCCTTGGGAATAAAAGGTGGGAAATTATAACAGATGGGTTTTTAGCTTCGCGCAAGTGCGGTAAACCCGTTTTCAGGCTGCCTTTATTGGTTGCCCAAAGCGTTGGTGGAAATAGGGCAGGCCGTAGCGAAATAGGGCGATGTGCCACGCCCACACGATAAGCGTGGAGGCAAACAAATCCATAGGAAAATGCGCGCCCAGCTTCACGCGGCTGTACAACACGCCTGCCGCCCAAAGCGCGACAAGGCAACGGGCGGCGATGCGGCTTCCCTTGCGCCAGTTTTGCGTGAAGCCGACCACCAGCAGCAGCCATGCCACGGCGAAGGTGGTGTGCCCTGATGGGAACGAGTAGCCCAGCTCGTTTTGTTGATAATCGGACAGGATTTGCTCGTTGGGGTTGTGCGGCGTTTGGGCGATGAGTTCGCGTTTTTCCGGTTTTTTGAGCGCGTAGAAATCGGCGGTGCTGATGTGTATTTGCTCGGCAAGTTGCACCACATAGGGGCGCGGTTCTTTGAAAATGGCTTTGGCGCCTGTTTTGATAGCTTGTGTGCCGACCACGGCGCAGATGCATACGGCAATCACGGTGAGCGGACGATATTGTTTACGCACAAAATAGGCAAGGATAAGCGTGAACACAACGGCAAAGCCGATGGCATAGGGCTGGCTGCCGCCAGTTGTGGTGAGCAGGATAAGGAATTGGTTGAGATCGGGTGTTTGCGCGCTTTGCGCTAGCGTCCATGTGTAGGTGTTTGCCCAAAAACCGATGGGGATAAGCAGCATAAGCAGGGTGTAGAGCGTGAGCGAGATATTGAGATTAGGGTGTTTCATAAGGCAGCCTGAAAATGGGGAGTGATGGTTTTTCAGGCTGCCGCGTTAAGCGTAAACGGCAAATGTAAAGATAGGCAGCCTGAAAAGGGGGTGATACAAAAACGCGCTATTGTAGCAGAGTAGCAGGCGTATCCCTATTTTCAGGCTGCCTTGATGGCACGTTTTGTGGCAAGTTTTGTAAATGGCGCTTCACACAACCCCGCAATATTTTGACGTTTATCACACAAAAATTTCCATCTCGCGTTACAATGCGCCCGTTTTGTTCCACCAAAGGGAAAATTTATGCCGCAGGCATCCAAGCAACAATCTATGCCCAAAGTAAACGCCGCCTTTGCCATCTTGCTCGTTGGTATGGTCGGCTATTTTATCTTTTGGGGATTGGGCTACACGCAATACAACCAAGTGAGCCTGTTTTTGCTGGCAACGCTGTTTGGCGTGTTTATGGCGTTTAACATTGGCGGCAACGATGTTGCCAACTCGTTTGGCACATCCGTGGGCGCAGGCACGCTCACCGTGCCGCAAGCCCTGCTGATTGCCGCCGTGTTTGAAGTGAGCGGCGCGGTGATTGCAGGCGGCGAAGTAACCGATACCATCCGCACGGGCATTGTGGATTTAAACTCCCTGCCGATGCAGCCTTTGAATTTAATCCTGATTATGATGTCCGCGCTTCTGGCAGCGGCGTTGTGGCTGCTGTTTGCCACCAAAAAAGGGCTACCCGTTTCCACCACCCATGCCATCATCGGCGGCATTGTGGGCAGCTCGGTGCTATTGGGCTGGCAGTTATCCAACGGGCAAGGTAGCCCCTTTACGCTGGTGAAATGGCATGAAATCGGCAGAATCGCCGCTTCTTGGGTGCTCTCGCCCATGCTCGGCGGCATCGTGTCCTACACGCTGTACACCATCATCAAGAAAAACGTATTGGAATACAACGACAAAGTCGCCGCAGAACTCAAAGCCATTAAAGCCGAGAAAAAAGCCTATAAAGAACAACACCGCCTGTGCTTTGACGCGCTGGACGAGCAACAAAAAATTGAAGTTTCCACCGCGATGGCACGCGACGCGCAAATCTACGGCGAAGACGATTTTGACCCCGCCGAGCTAGAATCCAATTACTACAAAGGCTTGCACGAAATCAACCAACGCAAAGAGCAAATTGATGTATTCAAAGCGTTTTATACTTGGATTCCCGCTATTTCGGGCTTGGGCTGCATGCTGATTTCGTCCATGTTGATTTTCAAAGGCTTGAAAAACTTGCATTTGGGCATCGCGCCCATGACCAGTATGTTTTTGATTTTGATGCTGGGCGCAGGTATTTGGGCAGCAACGTTTCTATACGCCAAAAACCTGAAACGCAAAGACATCGGCAAAGCATCGTTTCAAATTTTCTCGTGGATGCAAGTGTTTACCGCATCGGGCTTTGCGTTTAGCCACGGCGCGAACGATATTTCCAACGCGCTGGGGCCTTTTGCCGTGATTTTGGATGTGATTCGCGCCAATGATGTGAACGCCTCCGAGCCGTTGCAGCCGATTGTGATGCTCACCTTTGGCGTGGCGTTGATTGTGGGCTTGTGGTTTATCGGCAAGGAAGTGATTCACACCGTGGGCAAAGATTTGGCGGAGTTGCACCCATCATCAGGCTTCACCGCCGAGCTATCCGCCGCTTCGGTGGTGATGGCGGCTTCCGCGCTGGGCTTGCCTGTGTCCAGCACGCATATTTTGGTGGGCGCGATTTTGGGCATTGGCATGGTGAACCGCAATGCGAATTGGAAAATGATGAAGCCGATTGGTTTGGCTTGGGTGATTACCTTGCCTGCGGCGGCGATGTTGTCGGTGGGCTGCTTTTTGGCGCTACGAATGATTTTTGGATGAACTTGCCTGTCGCGCTAAGATAAATTTCAGGCTGCCTTGATGTGGATTACATTGGGGCAGCCTGAAAATGTATTTGGCATAGGGGATGCTGCGGTATTTGTTTTCAGGCTGCATCTAACCGTGAAAGTTATCCCATGAAAAAATTGCTCATTGTTCTGTTTTTGCTTGCCAAGCGTTTTTTTATTCCCGCCCTGTTGCTTACTATTTCCTATTGCGTTCGCCAGCATGAACAAAAACAAATGGATGACAGTTTGCGCTTGATGCAAAGCGCTCCGCTTAGCCCAAGCGCGGGCGGCGATGCGCTGTTTTTGCGCAATTACGATGTTGCCGATGCTAACACGCGCCGCCAATGGATCGCGCAATACGGCATCAACGCCTTGCAAAACAAAGATGAAGCAACATCAAACGCCTTGCCGCAAACAGTTCGCGCCGCCAAGTTGCCTGATATTCCCAAAGACAGCTTATCTTGCCCGCCGCGAAATAGCGATTCAGGCTGCTTGGAAACGGTGCGCCGCCAGTTGCCTGTTTATCGGCAAAGGCTGCAACAATTTGCCAAGCTGTTAGCCAATGCTGATGCGTTGTCGCAATATGATAATTTTGATTACCGCATTCAATATACTGATGCATTTCCGCCTTTTGCGCCTGTGGTGGCGCAACGCATTGTGGCAGCGGTGGATTGGGTGGAAAACCGCAAAGAAGCCGCGTTAGCGCGGATATGTCGCAATATACGCACAGGGCGGGTTTTGCTGCGCTCGCGAGGGGGATTGGTTGATACGATGGTGGGCAGTGCTGTGGTGGCGCGCAACACCGAATTGGCGGCGGAAATGTTGGCAGAAGAGCCCGAATGGGCAACACGGCTGCCTGAAAATTGTGCGGTGGCGTTTGCTTCTTTTGTTCGCAATGAACCTAATTTGTGCGCGGCAATGCAGGGCGAATTTCGTGCTTTTGATGGCTCGTTGCAAAGTTGGATGGCAGACGATGTGGCGAAAATGGATGGGAGGGCAAAATTTTTGGCACGCTTGGTGCGCATTCCTGTATTGAACAATATGTGGTTTTCGTATGAACACGCCCGCCGTTTGCAAGCAAAAAATTTGGCGCAATTTTGCACGGCAGCAAGCAAAGAAGCCGTTAAGCAAGATAAGCAGTTGGAATTTGCCGCACCGCCTGCCAAAGAGAATAACAGCATGGCATTACGCCCTGCGTGTTGGGGGAATTTTGTGGGTTGCAAGGCGGCAGACACGGTTGCGCAGGATTATGCTGTTTATAACGATAGTTTGCTGGATATGTTGATGCAACAACGTGCGTTTCAGGCTGCCCTTGCGTTATATGCGCTGCCTGAAACAGAGCGTCGTGCCGCATTGCCTAAGATTTTGCAACAACACAGCAGCCCTACGCGGCAATTGTCGTATGACGAGAAAAAGAAACAGATTGTTTTTGAACGATATGATCAACGTGAGAAGGCGGTGGCAAAAGGCGTGGCGATTAGATTAGATTGACGGCAGCCTGAAAACGGCGCAAAGGGCTGTGTTGTCATGATTATGCAAACGATGTAACCAACAAACCATTCAGGCTGCCTTGATGCGTGATTGCATTGAGGCAGCCTGAAAATTTGTTATTCGCTCACAACACACGATGCTGCAACGCGGGCAATCGGGTGCGGATTTCGCTCAGGCGCTCGCTATCAATCGTGACGATGGCGATGCCTTCGTTTTCAGGCTGCATGGCGATGATGTCGCCCCACGGGTCAATAATCATGCTGTGCCCAAAGGTGCGGCGACCGTTTTCGTGCGTGCCTGTTTGCGCGGCGGCGACAACATAGCATTGGTTTTCCACGGCGCGGGCGCGCAGCAGCATTTCCCAATGGGCTTGGCCTGTGGTGTGGGTGAAGGCGGCGGGCAGCATGATGATGTCGGCAGGCGATTGGGCGCGAAATAGCTCGGGAAAGCGCAAGTCGTAGCAAATGCCTTGCGCGATGCGCCAGCCGTTGATGGCAAGCTGGGGGATGGCTTTGCCTGCTACTAGCGTGTCGCTTTCGCAATAGCGTTCGCTTTCGGCTTGATAGTTGAACAGGTGGATTTTGTCGTAGCGCGATAGGCATTCGCCGCTGGGGCTGTACACCAGCAGGCTGTTGCACACTTTGCTCGGCGTGTTGCTGGCAAGCGGAATGGTGCCGCCGAATAGGTGGATTTGATGCTGCTGGGCGGCTTGGGCGAGCGCGGTTTGCAAGATGCCTGCGCCGTAGGGTTCGGCGTGGGCGAGTTTGTCGGCATCGCGCAGCCCCATAATCGCCCAGTATTCGGGCAGCAGCACCCAATCTGCACCTTGTGCGGCGGCTTGGGCAACGAGTTTTTGCATGGTGGCAATGTTGTCGGCAATGCGCGGCGTGCTGGTGAGCTGGATGGCGGCGATGGTGAGTGTGGTCATAATGGTTTACTCGGTGGGTTGTGGCAGCCTGAAAATGGCGATGCGTTGCGGTTTTAGCTTCGCAGAAATTTGCAAACGTCGTTTCAGGCTGCCTTGGGGTGGATGGGAAAAGGCAGCCTGAAAACCGTTTATTCAATGTTTCAGGCTGCCTTTGCTTGCTCGATTATCCTGCTTTGCCGTCAATGCGCGGCTGGGTGAGCCACGGATAATAGCGCACGAAATAAATCGCCAACGATGCGGCAAACAGCAGCGAAGCGCAGGCAAGGGCGTGTTGATACCAGCTTGGAGCGAGCAGCAGCACAAACGCGGCGACAACGCGCATGATGGTGGCGGCAATCATCAGCCAAAAGGCATAGGGCAGATATTTGGGCACGGGGTAGATGGTGCGCCCTGTGTGCCCCAGCGCGGTGCGTGTCATCATGCTTAATGTGAGCAAGCCGATGCCGCCCACGGCGATTAGGTGCGTGCCCAAGCTGGTGAGTTTGGGGCTAATAAAGCCCAGCGCGAGCACCACCAGCCCGATGGATGTAAACGCGTAGCCCAAATGCAGCGTCCACAGCATCGGCTCGCCGAGAATGTCTTTGTGAAACCAGCGCTTGCTTTGTACGCAGCCCATGATGCCCGCGAACAGCAAAAAGTAAAACGCGAGCGCAACGGCGGTTTGCGTCATCATCAAGGCGGCGGCGGCCATCGGCGCAACCAGCGAGCCAACCATTGCCCATTGTGGGCTGTTCACGCGGGGCGTGTTGAGCCGTGTGCTGGTGAAAAAGGGGATGATGCGCCCGCCCACCAAGCCGATAAAGCCCGCAACGAGAATCAAGCCTGCCAGCAAGCCGTTGGTGAGCGCGGAAGGATTGCCGCCCTGCGCGATGTGAAACGCCAAATGGCTGCATCCGAGCAAAAACAGCGCGGCAACAGCGATATAGTTGCGCTGATTGCGGCTTACCCACACGGCTTCGCCCATGCCATAGCTGGCGAGCCAGTAAAACGCGGTGCCAAAAAGCCCTGTGAGCCAGCCCCACGGCAAAAACGCGGTGAGACGAGCGGCGATGTAGCAGCCCACAATGGTCATCAAAAATTTGCCGCGCACGGGCGGTTGTCCCGTCCATGTTGCGCCTGCGGTGAGCAAAAAGGCAACCACAACCGCGCCGCCGTAGCCCCACACCATTTCGTGCGCGTGCCACAAAAAGGCAGGCATAGCGCGCGTGCCTGCGTAGCCAAAGCCCCACAGCAAAATGGAGACTACGGCATACAGCGCGGTGAGCAAATAAAGCGGGCGAAACGCCATCGCCCACACGGGATGGCTGGGGTTGAGATAGGAAAGCGTAGATTTGGGGATTTTGGGGGGAGTGGGTTCGGCGATGGTTTCTAAGCTCATGGTGGGTGTCCTTGGATGGTTTGTTATTAAAAGTAAAGGGGATTTTTGATTTTCAGGCTGCCTAGTTATATGGCGGATGGTTTTTATGTTGTGCAAACAGCGTTCACTCTAAGATGCGCCGCCATAGGCAGCCTGAAAATCATTCTGGCGGCAAGGCGTTTTGTTCCATTGCGGGGAACAGCTCGCGCTCTTCAAATCGCGCATGGTCGCGCAACATGGTGGCAAAGGTGGTGTTCCATTCGGCGTGGTCAAACTGCGCTTCGCGGAATAATCGGCGTAATTCGGCGTGGTCGTATTCAAAGCGCTGGCGCAAATCGGCGCGGCTCAGTTTGTCCCACAAAGGCGCGAACAGCGTTTCTTCGTGGATAAAATGTTGTTCTAAATCAATATAATGCTCAGTGATGTCTTTTTGATGATTTTGCTCGGGCGCGCGCAAAATGCGCAGACAAAGCGCCAGCGTGTGATGATGTTCATGTGATAGTTGAATTAAGGTAGAATGGCGTTTCATGATTTGTGCTTTCTATTTTTTTGTGTTGTTGTAAAATTTGGCAAAAAGATGCGCGTATTATGAAACTTTACCCCCAACCCTGCAACAAAATAACAACATGTATTTAACCCAACAAACCGACTACGCCTTGCGTGTGCTGATTTACGCCGCGGTAAACGATGAAAGCCTAGTAAACATCGCCACCATCGCCGAAACCTACAACATCTCCAAAAGCCATTTGATGAAAGTGGTAACCGCGCTGGTAAAAGGCGGTTTTTTAACCAGCATTCGCGGCAAAGGCGGCGGCTTAAAACTCGCCAAGCCGCCTGAAGAAATCCGCGTGGGCATGGTGGTGCGCGTAACCGAGCCGTTGCAGCTTGCCGAATGCTTTGGCGACAACAACCAATGCTTGATTACCCCCGCTTGCCGATTAAGCCAAATTTTAAACAGCGGCTTAACCGCGTTTATCAATCATTTGGATGGCTACACGCTGGCGGATTTGGTGAACGCGCCCACGCGCGAAATTTTGCGCCCCGCCGCCAATAAAATCCCGATTACCCCTGCATAATCGGCAGCCTGAAAAGCAAAAACTGCAACGAAGTTACGACGCGTTCACACGCTTTTGCGCAGCAAAAACAAACCGCTTAATCTTATTTTTCAACCTAAGGCAGCCTGAAAATGGCTTTTCGCGCTTTGCCAAGCTCAAAACCATTTTCAGGCTGCCAATTTCATCTACAAAACATCATGCCCCATCCTAAAACGCTCACCATCGCCAGCCGCGAAAGCGCACTTGCCATGTGGCAAGCCCGCCATATTCAAGCCCAGTTGCAAAGCCTGTATCCGCAATGCCAAATCAACATTCTTGGTATGACCACGCAAGGCGATCAAATTTTGGATAAAACGCTGTCTAAAATTGGCGGCAAGGGCTTGTTTATTAAAGAATTGGAAACCGCGCTGCAAGAAAATCGCGCCGATTTGGCGGTGCATTCTATTAAAGATGTGCCGATGGATTTGCCACAAGGCTTTGCGCTGGCGGCGATAGGCGAGCGCGCGAATCCGCTGGATGCTTTTGTTGCCAATCAATACGAGCGCTTGGAAGATTTACCGCATGGCGCGATTGTTGGCACATCCAGCTTGCGCCGCGAAGCCCAGCTGCGTACCCGTTTTCCGCATTTGGAGATTCGCCCCTTGCGCGGCAATGTGCAAACGCGCCTTGCCAAGCTGGATAACGGCGATTATGACGCGATTATTTTGGCGGCGGCGGGGCTGGAACGGCTGGGGCTGCACGAGCGCATTCGCAGCACGCTTTCGCCTGCTGATAGTTTGCCCGCCGCAGGGCAGGGCGCGTTGGGCATAGAAATCGCCGCGCATCGTGCTGATTTGGTGGAGGTGTTGCTGCCGCTCAATCATCCGAAAACCGCCGCGTGCGTAACCGCGGAACGTGCGTTGGCGCGTGCGCTGGGCGGCAGTTGCCAAGTGCCGCTGGCGGCGTATTGCACCGCCGATGAACACGGCTTGCTCACGCTCAACGGCTTGGTGGGGCATCCCGATGGCTCGGTTATTTTGACCGCGCAAGCGCAAGCGCCTGCCGAATACGCCGATGCGCTTGGACGCGCAGTGGCGAAGAAATTGGCGGATGATGGCGCGCAAGAGTTGATTGCGGCGGTGTTGCATGATGCAGCCTGAAAAACGTTAAACCCTTAGCACGAAACACAATACAGCCCACGCGTGAGATGTTGCTCAACGCGTGGGCTGTTTTTTTGGGTGCGAAACGGCATTTCAGGCTGCCTATTTTAGCAACGCGCTGGTCCAAATATTGCGGTACGACACATAGCTGATAATGGGGAATACGGTGAACAGTGCGGTATAAAAAATCAGCAACAGCAGCAAAAAGGTTAAGCTGGAACCGTGTTGCGCCAACGAAGCGAAGACCTTGATTGCCGCCATCCAAATGCCAAACACAACCGTTAATATCGTTATCACAAAGCCTGCCAGCGGCACAATATTTTTCAGGCTGCCTACAAGGCTCATCCATATAGCATCCAAGGGCGATACGCCTTGCAGCATAATCAAGGGCAGCACCATCCAATTGCATAGCAAAAACATCACCGCCACGGGCAAGAGAATCCACGGCGAATTGCCCAGCTTGGCAATGCCCAGCAGCATGCCCAGCGCAAACGACGCCAGCAGCCAAAACAGCAACAGTTTAACCAGCTGCCCAAATGGCTCACCAAAGCCTGCGAACAGGCGGCTGAACACGAATTCGCCCTCTTCCGCCACGCCTGCCGCGATGGATACGAAGCCTGCGGAAAAAACCAACGGCAGCATATTGATAAACAACACAATAATCAGCCCAAGCGCCAACGCCCACATTTCCCTTTGGCGAAACGCTTCGGCAACCCCCAATGCTTCCAAGCCAAGCGTCAGCACGAAACCAATCGCCATAATGCTGGCAAGCATCAACACCATCGCCAAAATCCATTGCAGCAGCTTGCCGCCGAGCATGAGCAGCGCGTGTTTCAGCAGCACCAGCGTATCGCTTATCGGGCGCAGCGCGGGTTGTTCCATGAGATACAGCATGCCGCTGTCGTAGTCGTTGTTGTAGCCGTAGTAGTTGTCGTCGTTTCGCATGGAAATATCCTTGTGTTGAGTGGTTGAGAAAGGGAGATGTTTATGCAGGTCTGAGTTTTTCAGGCTGCTTTGGGGGATTGGGGCAGCCTGAAAAGGGTAAACGGCTTTCAGGCTGCCTTTTGGGGTTAATTAGTAAACCGTTGCCCATTGCGTCCCGCCTGTGTCAGCAAAGGCAGCCTGAAAACGGCAGACAGCTTTTCAGGCTGCCTAATCCACCGCCAGTATGGCGCAGTTGCACAAATCGCTGCTTTCAAACTGCGTGATGTCGCCCGCTTTCAGGCCGGGTACGGGGAACAGGCGCACGGTGAGCGGTTTGTTCAGGCGGAACGCCATGGCGGCGGTGTCGCGCATCAGGGCGTGGATTTTGTGCGCGGGGGTGTCGCCAGGGATGGGCACGGTGTCCAGCCCGATGCCGCAGACGCTGCTGTATGTGAGCAGGGCGCGCAGATCAAAGCTGGGGATTTTGCTGGCTTGGGCGAGGCCGCTGTCTTCGGTTACGGCGAGCATCAGCCCTGAAAAACCGACGGCGCGGACGTTTTCCAGCGTTTTGAACACGCGGGTGAGCAGGGCGGAGGCTTCTATGCTGCCTGCCGCGCCAAAGTGCGGCACGCGTAGCAGGCGGTAGATTTCTGCCATGGAGGTGCAGTTTTTTGACGGTGCTGCGGAGGTGTCCATGCCGATGTAACGCCAGTTTCCGTCCAGCGGAGTGGCGGCGATAAGGGCTTGCACGGCGTCGGCGTGGTATTGCAGGGCGTTGTGCATGGCGGCGAAGGCGGCGCGCAGGTAGCCGGACTGGTCGGCGGGCGGCGCGGTGATGCTGCGGATGGCGGCGGCGAGCAGGTCGGGGGTTTCAAGCCCAACGACGATGCAGTCGCCGTCTGCGCCGCGGTGGTAGCCTGCGGGGAAGTAGGGAATCAGCGGGGCGCAGTTGAAATTGACGGTGAAGTTGAAGTTGCCTTCGCCGCGCGGGGTGATGCGGGCGATTTGCTGCACGGCGTCGGTGCAATGCTCTATTTGTGCGCTGTCGGGCAGTCCGTTTTCGTCGGCGGCGACGTTGACACAGGCGTTGGCAAGGTCGCCGTAGTCGCGGATAAGCTCGGGCAGCAGGGCGATTTCTTCGGTGCTGCGGGCTTCACCGATGGCAAAGCGGATGCGCAGCCCGTTTTGGTTGAGACTGCCGAGAATGTCGCGGATGCGTGCTAAGCCTTGTTTGGCAGATTCGGGGCTGGCGGTGTCCAAATATTCGCCGAACGGGTTGGCGACAATGCGCACGGATTGGACGGTGTAGCCCGCTTGTGCGAAGGTGTTGGCAAGGCGGTCGCATTGGCGTTTGGCGTCCGCCAGCACGCGCTGCCAGCTTTGCGCGTCGGGCGTGAGCGTGGCAAAGGCGGTGATGGCGCGGACGCGGCATAGGTCGGGGGATTGTAGGTTCATGGGGGGCTTTCTTTTGGGTGGGAGGTAGGGCAGCCTGAAAAGGGGTTGGGTGCGTTTTCAGGCTGCCTATTGCGGGGATGAGCCACACGGATAAATCGTCAAACTGCCGCCCAGTGGCTGCTGGATGCCGAGCAGGCGGTGGGTTAGGCGGCGTATCTGGCGTTGGTAGTCGGCAAACGGGAAATCGGGGATGACTAACGCCTGTTGCCCGTATGCTTGGCAGAGGGCGGTGTAGCGGTGGTTGTGCGGATTTTTGCGGTGTTCGGATTTGAACAGCAGCAGGCGGTCGCCGTCAAAGGCGGATGAGCCGCAGGGCAGGGCGTTGTGTTGGGTAAAAACGTATACTTCGGCTTGGGCGGGATGGATGTCGCGCAGCGGCGTGGTGCAGGGGTTGGCTTGCAGCGCGTTTAGGTTTGCCAACACTGCTTGCAGGGCGGCGGTGGTTAAGCCCAAAGTTTCCCAGCCTTCGCCCAGCACGGCATCGCCGATGCGTAAAGACAGGCGGACAAAATTATGCTCGCCTCTGCCTGCTATGTTGCATGAAAAACTGATGTTCATTGTGTGTCCGATTGTTGTGATAAGGCAGCCTGAAAAGGGGTTGGGCGTTTTCAGGCTGCCTTTGCGTTTTCAGGCTGCCTTATCTGAATAGGCAGCCTGAAAATCCATTGCGCGGCATCAGCCCAGTTTGGCTTTCACCAACTCCTGCACCTGCGTGGGATTCGCCTTGCCTTTGCTGGCTTTCATCACCTGCCCCACAATCGCGTTCAGCGCTTTTTCGTTGCCCGCTTTAAACTGCTCAACGGCTTTGGCATTGTTGGCGAGCACTTCGTCCACCATCGCTTCAATCGCGCCGCTGTCGGTGATTTGCACCAAGCCGTGTTTTTCAATTACCTGTTCAATCGTAGCATCAGGCTCCGCCCACATCGCTTCAAAGGCTTTTTTCGCCAGCTTGCTGCTCAATGTGCCGTCGGCGATTTTGCCTACCAGCGTGGCAAGGCGTTCGGCGGTGATGGGGCAGCCTGAAAGCTCCAAGCCCTCTTTGTTCAGCGTCGCCGCCAGTTCGCCGTTCATCCAGTTGGCAACCAGCTTGCCTTGTCCGCTGCTTTGGGCGGCTTCACTGAAAT
Organism: uncultured Kingella sp.; assembly: GCA_963529725.1. Lineage (GTDB taxonomy): Bacteria > Pseudomonadota > Gammaproteobacteria > Burkholderiales > Neisseriaceae > Kingella_B. The sequence continues at coordinate 19,738 of CAUSAW010000029.1, forward strand.
AGGCAGCCTGAACGCGGCTGGCGGTGAGCAGGCGCGCGTCGTATTCGCTTACGCCAAATTCGTTTACAAACCGCGCCGCCATTTCTTTGGGCAGCTCGGGCATTTCGCTGCGGGCGGCTTGCAGCTGTGCATCGGAAATGATGACGGGCAGCAGGTCAGGGTCGGGGAAATAGCGGTAGTCGTGAGCGTCTTCTTTCAGGCGCATCACGCGGGTTTCGCCTTTTTCGGGGTCAAACAGCATGGTCGCCTGCTGCACCTTGCCGCCGTCTTCCAAAAGCTCAATCTGCGCTTCCACTTCGTAGTTAATCGCCTGCTCTAAAAAGCGAAACGAATTCAAATTCTTGATTTCTCGTCGCGTACCAAATTCCGCCTGCCCTTTGGGGCGCACCGACACATTGGCATCAACGCGGAACGAGCCTTCCGCCATATTGCCGTCGCAAATGTCCAGCCA
>CAUSAW010000030.1:0-20181 GCA_963529725.1 uncultured Kingella sp.
CGTCCATAAACACATACATGGGGTCGGCGAAATAGCTGTATTTGCAGTTTTTGCGGCTTAATACCACCACGTCAAATTTGTCGTCTGCTTTCACGATAGTTTCGCTGTTTGCGCCTGTGAGCAGGTTTTTCAGCTTCATGGATACTTTGGCTGATGAGCGCCCGCCTTTGATGTATTCGGTTTTTTGCACGACCATGGGGTCGTTGCCAATCATAAATACGTTGCCTGCGCGGAGTTCTTGTGCTGTTTTCATTGGATTTTTTCCTAATCGGGTGGTAAACAAAGGGCGCGATTTTAGCTTATTCTCGCTTTTTAATAAAGTGGCTTGCTGTTTTTGGGCGCGGTTAATGCGGTAAAATTGCGGGCTTGTTGATTTGATTTTGAGGCTGCCGTGATGAGATTATTTTTGTTGATTGGATTGTTGATGGGGCTTTCAGGCTGCGCGGGAACTTACGCGCAAGGTTATGGCAACGAGCATGGCGCGGCGGGCGTGGTGGGCCGCTCGTTCAGCTGGTGAACGCGATGCGGATTTTGAGTTACAACATTCAGGCGGCGATTGCGTCCACCAGCTATTTGAGCTACGCGCTGCGGCTGCATCGGCAGGTGTTGCCCAGCCCTGCGAAGCGGCAGGTGTTGGGCGATATTGCGCGTTTTATCAGCGATTTTGATGTGGTGTGTTTGCAGGAAATTGATTTTGGCGGGCTGCGCAATGGTTTTCACAGCCAAGCGCAGCAGCTGCTGGCGCAAACGCCGTTTTCGCATTCGGTGTGGCAGGTCAATCGCGTGGTGGGCAAGCTGTCGCGGCATGGTAATTTGATTTTGAGCAAGCTGCCGATGCGCGAGGTGGTGAACGAGCCGTTGCCTGGCAAGATTAAAGGGCGGGGGCTGTTGGCGGCGGAAGTGAAAACGGATGCGGGCGCGCTGGTGGTTGCCAATGTGCATTTGAGCTTGGGCGCGATTGACCAATTTCGGCAGATTCGCTTTGTGCGGCAGAAATTGGCGACGTTTGAGAATGTTTGCCTGATGGGGGATTTCAATTGCGCGCCTGATTCGGAGCAGCTTTGCTTGCTGACTGACCATGATTATGCGCGGCTCACTTCCAATTCGCCGACCTACCCCAGCTGGAAACCAAAGCAAACGCTGGATCATATTTTTGTGAAAGGCAGCCTGAATGGGGCTTGCCATGTGAGCCAGTTTGCCGCTTCAGATCATTTGCCTGTGGTGTTGGAGGTGGATGGGTAGGCTTGGATGATGGAAAGGCAGCCTGAAACCTTTGCAAAACCTACAACCAATGGAACGTCGGCGACTCGCCGACATTTTGATAAATCAGTAACACTCTGTTTAATCAGATATTTTGCAGTGAACTGCCGCCTTTTCGTTTTGGATTTCAGGCTGTTGTTGAGGTTTTGCAAAGGTTTCAGCCTGAAAACGGGATTAAGGTTTTCAGGCTGCCTTTTGTGGTGGCATAAATCAAAAATATCTAATTCAATCAGCGCGTAGGTTGGTAACTTGCCAACCGCGTGCGTGGCAAAGCCACACACCTTACGCCAAAGATTTCTTGATTTCGCTATGCTTTTCAGGCTGCCTATGTTCTCCAACACAGGCAGCCTGAAACGCAGTTCAGCGAGGCTAAAACCGTAAGCGAAACAGCTTATTTCACCAACGCAATCAAATCATTTGCCAACACATCGGCGGCTTGTTGATAGCCCAGTTTAGAAAAATGCACGCCGTCTTTTGCCGCCAAGCCTTGTTCCGACCAAGCCTTCATGCTACACGCGCCGCCCATCGCATCTTGCCATGACCAATACAGCGTTTGCTCTTCTTGGGCAACGCGCATTTGCATGGATTGCACGGCATCAAGGTAGGCGGGGCGTGTGCCGCAATCGCCTGCTTTGGTTTTCAGCGATTCGGGCGCGCCGATTACCAAAATGCCTGCATCGGGCAAGGCTTGTTTGATTTGCTGGATATAGCCGCGCCACGTTTGCTCGGTTTGCTGCACATCCAGTTTTTCGTTGAAGGCTTCGTTGGTGCCGTAGGCGAGAATCACCAAATCGGCTTGAGTTTGCGCTAAATCGCCGAGCCAGTTTTGCCGCCATTTGGATAATTGGCTCATTTGCGCGCCGTTGATGCCCATGGCAGAGAGCGTGATGCCTGCGCGCTGGTTTTCAATATTCACCAAGCCGACCGTCCACGGCATCGCATTATTGCTGATGGAAAGCGGCAAGGTGGCTTGCGTGTAAAGCACTTGCCAGCCTGCGTTTTCAATGGGGATGTGTTGCCCGTTGATGTTCAGCGTTTGATTGGGCGCGGCGGGCTTGATAAACAGCGCCACATCTTGCATCCCTTCGCTGCCCTGCGCGGTGGAATGGATGGTGAGATCGCCGCCCGTGGTGGATTGGGCGATGATACCGCCGAGCGGAAAATCGGCTTGCGAAGCGCGGCTGGTGAGCGTTGTCCAGCCGTTGCCGCTGTATTGTGGCAAGGCTTGGCGTTGCCCTTTAACTGCGCTGGGGTAAATCCAGCCGATGCCGCCGTTGCCCCAGCGGCTTTGCAGGCGTTGGCGCAGTTGGTCGGTGAAATAATCGCCTGCGGTGTGGGAATCGCCGATTTGCACGATGCGGAATTTGCGGTTGTCTTTTGCGCCTGCGATGCTGCGCAGTTTTTTCACCCATTGGGGTTGGTTGTTGCCGTAGTTTTGCAGCAAGCCTGCGCTGCTTACCGCTGCTGGGGTGTTGTCGGCTTGGGCGGTTTGGGGGATGGAGCTATTAAGGCTCAATCCGCCAAACACGAGAATCACTTTTGCTATATCCATATTTCAATCCTTATGGTTGCGCAAACTCAATTTTTTGCATGATGGTTTGCGCGAGTAATTTTTGTCCGTCAATAGAGAAATGGATGCCGTCTTTGCTGCGGTAGCGAACGATTTTGCCGCCCACTTCCACAGAGTCGCTGTATGCGCTGCCGCCGTTGCTTAATAAGCCTGCGGTTGGTATCCAAAAAACTTTGTCTTTAAGATGTGTGCTAAATAGTTTGTCTAAATAGCGCATTTGCTCGTCCAGCTTTTTCTTTTTCATATAAGGCAAGCCTAGCCAAATGACTTGGGCGTTGTGTTGCTGGGCGACATTGAGAATGCGATTCACGCGGTTGAGGTATTCAGCTTCCCATTCAGGCGATTGGAATTTCAAATAAGCGCCGCCTTTGGGATTGGGAAAATCCCACGGGTCGTTTGCGCCGAGAAACATCACAACCAGCCGTATATTGGGGTTTTCTTTGAAGGTTTGCTCAATGGTGAGCGGCCAGTCAAAAAAATTGGGGTAGGACAAGCCTGTGCTTTGTTTGCTGAGATTGATTGAGGTGATGCCGTATTGTTGTTTGAGCGTTTGTTGCACAAAGGGGGCGACGCCTTGCATCAGCGAATCGCCTGTAAAGAATACCACATCTCCTTGTCGTAAAACAGCTTTTTCTGGCGTAACGGGTTTTTCAGGCTGCTTTTGGGCGGTTTGGGCTGCGGCGGCACGCGCTTGTTCGGCTTGGCGCAGCGCGGCTTGGCGTTCGGCTTCGCGGAGGGCAGCGGCTTGCGCTTCGGCTTCGCGGCGGGCGGCTTCTTGGGCGGCGGCGATGTTTACAGGCAATTGCTCGTTTTGGGCATCAATCCAGTTTTTCAGGCTGCCTAATTGCTCGTTGGCGGCTTGTTGCCATTTTGCGCCTGTTGTCCATTCGGGATAGGCGGCAAGGGCTTCCAGCGGGCTGGTTTGGTGGTAGGTTTGCTGCCAATAGGCGTTGATGGAATCTTGGCTAAACCATGTTACGCTGGCGGCGGCAAGCGTGAACGAAAAAAGAAGGGCGAGTTGGGTTTTCATGCTGCGTGCCTTAGAAATTGGCATAAATAAAATTGGGCAATCCCGATGGGGCGAAGGTGATGATAATCATCAGGGCAAGGGCAATGGGGATAAACCACAGCCAGAGCGGGATTTTTTCTAAGGCGGATACGACGTATTGGAACAATTTGCTCAGCATGGGGTAGGCAATAATCATCAGGGCAAACATGGCAATCAGCCCGATGTTGTACCAATCGGAAACCACCCAGCCTTTGCTGTTATACAGCAGCGATTGGAACATCAGGCGGGCGCTGTCTAAATCGCGGGCGTTGAAAATCACGAAAGTGAAGCTCACAAAATGGAAGGTGATGAAAATGGCGAGCCATTTACCGATGGCGGTGCTGCTCAATTTTTTGCCTTTAAACCATTTTTTGCCGATATTGAGCCACACAAGGGCGATGCCGTGCAATGTACCCCAGATGAGAAAGTTCCAGCCATATCCATGCCAAATGCCTGAGAACATCATGGCGAGCAATAGGTTGATTTGGGTGCGGCTGAAACTTTGGCGGTTGCCGCCCAATGGGATGTAAACATAATCGCGTATCCATGTGGACAGGCTGATGTGCCAGCGGTTCCAAAAATCCACCAGATTAAAGGCGCGCAAGGGTGCAGCGAAGTTTTCAGGCAGCCTGAAACCGAGCAGCATGGCGATGCCAATCACCAAATCGCTGTATCCCGCGAAATCAAAAAACAGCTGGAAGGTGTAGCCATAGATGGCGGCGAGCACGCTGATGCCGTCAAACTGGGCGGGGTTTTCAAACACGGGCGACACCCAGCTATCGCCCAAGCTGCCAGCAAACCACCATTTTTGCGCGATGCCCGCGATAATCAGGCAAACCGCCAGCGCAGGGCGGAAAATGGTGCGCGGGGCGGTGGTTTGGATTTGCGATTGCGCGCCTTGGGCGATGCCGACTACTTTGTTTTGATACGACACGGAGCGGATGATGGGCCCTGATGTAATCGTGGGAAAAAAGCTCAGGTGTAGCAGCAGATTTGCCCATGTGAACGGCTTAACCAGCGGGGCGCGGTGGGTTTCCACCAAATAGGCGATGGATTGGAAGGTGTAATACGATGCGCCAATTGGCATTAGGATGTCCACGATTTCGCTTTGCCCAAGGTAGTTTTGCAAATAGGGGCGGAAAAAATCGTAGTATTTGAATACGGCGAGAAACAAAAGGCAGCCTGAAACGCCCAACGCGAGCCAGCGTTTGCCGTGTTTTTGCTGGGGGCGTACCAATTGCTTGGCAATCAAATGCACCCAAATAGACAGCCCTGACACAGCGGCAAGAAAAGCAGGATTGGCGTGATACAACCAGCCTGTGCTGGCAGCCAGCAGCAGGAAATTTTGCCATTGCGGGCGGCGGGCAAGCACCCAATAAAGCGGCAAAAACAGCAGCAAGAAAACGGCAAATTCAATAGAAAGAAGGGGCATGGGTTCGGCTTTGCAAAAGCGGGGTTATCGGGGGGCGGATTTTTTTGGAAAAGGCGGAATTATAACGGAATTTCATCGCGCATGGCGGCGGCAAATAACGGCAACCAGACGCAATAAAGGCAGCCTGAAAATCGGAAAAAACGGTTTTCAGGCTGCCTTAGTTATGCGGATGATGGCAAGGCTGGGACTACTGCGCGTTTTCGTCTTTGGCGCATTCGGGCAGCGGCACTTTATGCTGTATCGCGAACACGGCAGCCTGAACGCGGCTGTCTAGTTTGAGCTTGCGCAAGATGTTTTGCACGTGCACTTTGATGGTGGATTCGGCAAGGTTGAGATTTCTGGCGATGAGCTTATTGCTGTATCCAGCGGCAAGATGCCCCAGCGTTTCCAGCTCGCGGGGGGTGAGCTGGTTGAGCGCGTTTTCGGATTGGGCGGGGCGAATCAGCGATTGCACCAGCCGCGCGGTCATTTCGGGGGAATAGGCGTTGTCGCCGTTCACCACTTTTTTGATGGATTCTATTAGGTAGTTGGCGTTGATGTTTTTCAGCAAAAAGCCGCTTGCACCTAGGCGAATGCACTCAGTTAAATCTTCGCTGTCTTCAGACACGGTGAGCATGATGACTTTTTGCTCGGGGCGGCTGGACAAAATCTGCGCCAGCGTGTCGCGCCCATTCATTTGCGGCATATTGAGATCAAGCAACACCACATCGGGCTGGATTTGCTCCACCAGCTTCACACCGCTGAATCCATCCGATGCTTCGCCAACGATGTTGAATTCAGTTTGACGGCTTAATAGGGCTTTGATGCCGCTGCGAAATAAGGTGTGGTCGTCAATCAGGGCAATGTTGATATTCATGATTGGATTCTCTCTTTTTTGGGTAGGGTTAATTGGATTTGGGTGTGGTTTTGTTGGGATTGGATGGTGAGCGTGGCGTTGATGCGTTGGGCGCGCTCTTGCATGATGTTCAGCCCAATGTGATCACGCGTGCGGGTTTCTTGCGGGTTGAAGCCAATGCCGTCGTCGATGATGGTGAGCGTGTAGTCTTGTTGGTTGTCTATGCGGATGGTTACGTTTTGCGCTTGGGCGTGTTTGCGGATGTTGGATAGGCTCTCTTGCAGGATGAAGATGAATTGCAGCTGCTGGCTGGGGGTGAGCGCGGCGCCGTTGCCATGCCATTCGGTGTGCACTTGGATGTGGGTTTGCTCGGCAAGGCGCTGAGCTAGGGTTTCTATGGCTTCGTTGATGTTTTTTTGCGTGATTTTGGTGCGGAAGTTGGTGAGCAGTTCGCGCACGTCGTCATAACATTCTTGGATGCCTGCTTTGATGGATTGTAGGTTTTCTTGCGCGGCTTGGGTTTCTTGGTTTGCCCATGCGTTTTCTAGCATTTGGGTTTGCAGGTTGAGGTAGCTAAGTGATTGGGCGATGCTGTCGTGCAGCCCTTGGGCGATGGTGTTGCGCTCTTGCAAGACGGCGTATTGGCGGCTTTCTTCGGCAAGCCGATTATTGCTGATGGCAAGGGCAAGCTGGTGAACAAGGGTTTGCACCAGCTCGGCATCGGGGTTTTCAGGCTGCCTTTGGCTGTAATGCAGGGTGAGCGTGCCGAGTGTGGTTTCGTTGGCGCGGATGTTGAAATTTTGCGTGAAAGGATGGTCGGACGCTGGACTAAACGGTTTTTCAGGCTGCCTTTTGCTTTGGCGGGCGATTAGGCTGTTGCCAATATACACATCGGCAACTTCGGCTTGGGTGAGCGCGAGAATATGCGGCAGGAAAATTTGCGCGGCTTGCTGGGTGGTTTGGGTTTGGTTGAGCTCTTGGGCGACGGTGTAGAGCGTGTTTAGGGTTTGGTTTTTGTGTACAAGGTCTTGCGTTTTTTCGGCAACTTGTTGTTCTAGCTTGCCATAAAGCTGGGCGAGATAGCTACTCATGCGGTTAAAGCCGTTGACGACAATGGAAAACTCGGTGGAATTGTCTTCGGGGATGTGTTCGCCAAATTGGTTGTTTTGAATGGCGGTTACGCCTTTTTCTAGGTTTTTGAGCGGGCGGATAATCCAGATTTTCAGCAGGATGATGGTGATGGCGGAGACCACAAAAATCAGCACCATCAGCCCCATTTGGAATACGCGCAGCCATTGGACGTATTGTGCGTTGTTGCGCTCAATGGTGCGGGTAAGGTTATCCACGCTGGAAACGAAGTTGGGGATTAGGTGGTTGTCTAGCAGGGCGAGATCGGGGTTGGGCGATTGGTATTGCGGCTTGATTTGGTGTTCCCAATATTGGTGCAACAGGTTGAGATGTTGCATGATGGTGCGATCTTGCGGGATGAATAGCGGGCGCGTGGGATCGCTGTAATGCAGGCGGATAAGGGTTTGGTCAAAGGTTTGAATCAGGCTTTGCACTTTGGCGGTGTCGTTTAGATACAGGCGCAGGCGATAGGTTTGATAGCGCAAACCGCCTGTGTCGTTTACCGCTGCCGCGCCGCCTTCTAGCCGCCACGACAGCATCATGCTGATGCCAATGGCAACAAAGGCGGAGATGAGCCATGTGGTAACAAGCAGGGTAAGGCGGGATAGCAGGCTTTTGGGGATCAGGTAAGACATGATGCAAAGGGATTTGGGGTTTTCAGGCTGCGTTTGGGTTTGGCTGGCAATTAAGGCAGCCTGAAAATGTAATGGCGGCGTGTTGCATGGTTTTCAGGCTGCCATTTGGGCTTTGCCGTGGCTTTTGTTGTCGCAACGAGCGTTGTCGTGTTTCAGGCTGCATCAGAACCATTGGCAGCCTGAAAACAGCTTGCCAGACTGCATCAGCAAAAACAATCGCGCCGCTGTTGCCAAGACTCGCCAGCTATTCGCGGCGATATGGCTTTCAGTGGTTTTCAGGCTGCCTATTTATTCGAACAATAGGCAGCCTGAAAACCTAATCGCGCCGTGTTAGCCCACCAAAGTTTCGTAAACCATAGGGCGGTTTTCAGGCTGCGTTTCGCCGATGTTCACAGCGTTGCGATAGGCTTGCGCGGCGGCTTGCCATGCAGCTTCGTCTTGGGCGTGAATCATGGCGATGGGCGTATCGGTTTCCACGCGCGCGCCAATCGGCAAGATTTCGTCAAAGCCTACGCTGTGGTCAATCGCATCGCTGGCAACGCGCCGTCCACCGCCAAGGTTAATCACCGCCACGCCAATATCGCGCGTATTCATGCTTTGGATATAGCCCGCCGCTTGCGCCAACACGGGTTTCACCACCGCTGCTTGCGGCAGTTGCTCAAACGCGGTGCTGCCGCCTTGCGCCACCACCATTTTTTCAAACAATTCATACGCCTTGCCGTTGTCCAATACCGCTTGCAATTTGGCGCGCGCGTCTTCGCGGCTGGCGGCGAGTTTGCCGTTTACCAAGGCTTCCGCGCCCAAAGCCAGCGTGATTTCGTGCAAACGCGGGTTGCGGCTGCCTTCGCCGCGCAAATAGCGCACCGCTTCGCGCACTTCCACCGCATTGCCCGCGCTGGAAGCCAATACTTCGTTCATATCGGTGAGCAAGGCGGTGGTTTGGCAGCCTGCGTTGGTGGCGACTTGGGCAATGCTTTGCGCTAACTCGCGCGAGAGTTCATAAGTGGGCATAAACGCGCCATTGCCCACTTTCACGTCCATCACCAAACTGGTTAAGCCCTCGGCAAGTTTTTTAGACAAAATAGACGCGGTAATCAGCGAAAGATTTTCCACCGTAGCGGTTACATCGCGCGTGGCGTAGATTTTGCGGTCGGCGGGGGCAAGATTGCCTGTTTGCCCCACAATCACGCAGCCGATTTGTTTTACCATTTCCTGCATTTTTTGCGGCGTGGGGAAAATATCAAAGCCTTTGATGCTTTCCAGTTTGTCTAATGTGCCGCCTGTGTGCCCCAAGCCGCGCCCTGCAATCATCGGCACAAAACCGCCGCAAGCTGCCAGCATCGGCGCAAGCATCAGCGACACCACATCGCCCACGCCGCCTGTGGAATGCTTATCCAGCGTGGGGGCGTTTAGGTTGTATTTATCCCAGTTTAAACTGTCGCCGCTGTCGCGCATGGCAAGGGTTAAGGCGGTGCGCTCGTCTAGGTTTAAATCGTTGAAATAAATCGCCATGCACATTGCGGCAATTTGCCCTTCGCTGATGCTGCCATCGGTTACGCCTTGGATGTAGAACTGGATTTCTTCTTTGGACAACACTTGTTTGTCGCGTTTTTTGCGGATGATTTCTTGGATTAGCATGAGATAAGCTCCTTCAATAATGATGATGCGCCAATGCGGAAGTTTTCAGGCTGCACCCAATCTGCGCCCATTTTGGCGGCGGCTTGGGCAATATAGGCTTGCGCGGTGGCAATATCGCGCACGCCGCCCGAAATTTTCAGCCCAACAGGTTGCTTGGCTTGGGCGATTTGTTCCAACAAAATCGCGCTGGCTTCCAAGCTCGCGCCCTGCGCGATTTTGCCTGTGGACGTTTTCAAAAAGTCTGCGCCTGCGGCGATGGCGATTTGCGCGGCTTGGGCGATTTCAGCGGGCGAAAGCGCGCCTGTTTCCAAAATCACTTTCAGGCTGCCTGAATGCTGATGCACCAGCGTGGCGATTTGGCTGCACATCGCTTCGCCTGTGGCGGCATCGCCTTGCTGCAAGGCTTGATAGGGAAACACAAGGTCTATTTCGTTTGCGCCATCTGCCAAGGCTTGCTGCGTTTGCGCCAGCACATCCGCTAGCGGCTCATTGCCCGTGGGGAAATTGACCACGGTGGCAACGTTGATGCCGCTGTTTTCAGGCAGTCTTGCGCGGCTCTGCGCTACAAACGGAGGATACACGCACACCGCCGCCACTTTGCCGATGCTTTGCGTGGCGTTGCTGCACAGCGCGTCAATCACGGCGGGGGTGTCGTCTTCGTTGAGCGATGTTAAATCTAATAGCGAAAGAATTTGGGCTTTACTGATGTTCATGGTTTTTCCTTTTTTGTCATGGCGTTTCAGGCTGCCTCAATGCGCTTGTCTAGCTGAAATGGATTTTCAGGCTGCCTATTGCGTTCGCCTAAGGCAGCCTGAAACGCAGTTCAGCGTAGCTAAAACCGTTTTACGGCAAATTCAACCCAATAAACAAGCCTGCAATAGTGGCGCTCATCAAGTTGGACAACGTGCCCGCAATCAGCGCACGCACGCCCAGCTTGGCAATATCGCCACGGCGTTTCGGTGCCATGATAGACAAACCGCCCACCAAAATCGCAATAGAGCTCAAGTTGGCAAAGCCACACAGCGCAAACGAAATAATCGCTTTGGTTTTGTCGTTTAAAACAGGGTTTGCCGCGTCTTTGATGTAGTTGGTGAACTCGGAATACGCCACAAATTCGTTAACCACCAATTTTTGACCAATAAACGAACCTGCGGTTTGCGCGTCTGCCCACGATGCACCAATCAACCAAGCCAAGGGCGAGAACAGCCAGCCCAAGATTTTTTGCAGCGACAAATCGGGCATACCCAGCAAGCCGCCCACGCCGCCCACAATGCCGTTTAGCAGTGCAATAATCGCCACAAACGCAATCAACATCGCGCCCACATTCAGCGCAACTTGCAAGCCTGTGGATGCGCCCGCTGCGGCTGCGTCAATCGCGTTGCTGGGCGGCGTTTCGCCTTCGCCCACAAAGCTCAATTTATCATCGGTAATCACTTCGGGCGTTTCGGTTTCAGGGTGCATCAGCTTGGCAAACAGCAAGCCACCGGGGGCCGCCATAAACGAAGCGGCAATCAAATAAGTGAGCGGCACGCCCATAGACGCATAGCCGCCCAACACCGAGCCTGCAATAGAAGCCAAACCGCCCGTCATCACGGCAAACAATTCCGATTGCGTCATCCGCGCGATAAAAGGTTTCACCACCAGCGGCGCTTCGGTTTGCCCCACGAATACGTTTGCGGCAGCCGACAAACTTTCGGTGCGCGATGTGCCCAACGCTTTTTGCAACGCGCCGCCCAGCGTTTTCACCACAAAGCCCATCACGCCCAAGTAATACAGCACCGAAATCAGCGATGAAAAGAAAATAATCATCGGCAGCACGCGGAAGGCGAAAATAAAACCGCCGCCGCCGAACACTTCAAACATTTTGTCGCTCACCAAGCCGCCGAACACAAATTCCGTGCCCTTTTGCCCGTAGTTCAACACGTTTTGCACGCCGCTGGAAAACCATTCCAACGCGGCGCGCCCCCAAGGCACATACAGCACAAACGCGCCCAGCGCAAACTGGATGGCAAACGCCACGCCCACCGTGCGCTTGTTGATTTTGCTGCGATGCTTGGACAACGCAATGGCGATGGCAATCAGCACCGCCATGCCCAGCAAGCTATGTAAAATTTCCATTTTTCTTCCCTTAAATAAAATGTGGTTGTACACAGGCGGTTATAATACAACACTCTTAACCAAATTTTTTACAATTTTACTTAATGGAGCGCAAAAAAAATGTTGAGTTTTATCCCTAAACATGAAGTTCAAACCCGCGCAGCCGCCTTTAACGGCGATAAAATTGCGCTTGCCCTATCCTTGCTGCCCGAAGCGGCAAAGTTAGCCGTTGTGCCCGTGTCGCAGTTTCATGTGGGCGCGATTGCCATCGACAGCGAGGGCAATTTCTATTTCGGCGCGAACCAAGAATGCGCCACCGCCAGCATGGGGCAAACCGTCCACGCCGAGCAAAGCGCGGTGTCGCACGCATGGCAACGCGGCGCAACACGCATCACCGATATTGTGGTGAACTACACGCCATGCGGGCATTGCCGCCAGTTTCTCAACGAACTGCCCGATGCAGGCAGCCTGAAAATCCACCTGCCACACAGCCGCGACAACGCGCTTACCAGCTATCTGCCCGACAGCTTTTCCCCCAAAGATTTAAACATCCCCGACCGCCTGCTCACCCCAGTGCAACACGCCATTAGGCAGCCTGAAAACCTAGATGCCGTGCAACAAGCCGCCTTTGCCGCCGCGCAAACCTGCCACGCGCCCTATTCCCACGCCTACGCAGGCATCGCCCTTGTGGCAGGCGACGCAATTTACACAGGACGCTACGCCGAAAACGCCGCCTACAACCCCACGCTGCCGCCCTTGCAAGTTGCTCTTAATCTGTTGCGCATGAGCGGACACGACACCAGCGAAGTAACCCGCGCCGTGCTCTGCTGCACCAAACACGGCGGACACGAAGCCATGACCCGCGCATTGTGGAACGAAATCGGCACCTGCCCATTGGAGATTGTTTGGTTGGATTGATTAGGCTGGTTAAACTTAAACACCAGCAAAGGCAGCCTGAAAACGAGTATTTATCATTTTCAGGCTGCCTTTTCCGCTAAAATACCCACCCTTTCAACCACTCTCCCCATCCAATTCCCATGCTCTATCTCACCACCGAAACCGATCTCGCCGTTGGGCACCCCTGCCAAAGCCACGCCCAATCGCCGCTCACGCCGCATTTTGCCGTTGTGTTTGAAGACGACGGGCAAACAGGCTATTTCTACGCGCTGGATACGCGCAACGAGCAGCAGCCCATCGCCACCGCGCTGCATATTTACAACGTGGACAACGTAACCGATGCCCAGCTGCTCGGCAAAATCCAAATCTGCTGGCACCATCAGCAAGACATCGCCGTGCTGTTTATCAACAATTATCCGCACGCCGCGTTTCATTTTGGCGAACAAGTGGGACAAAGCCGCAATAACGGCTTCCCTGCGCCCGATGAAAACAGCGACTGGCAGCACACCACGCTCAACGAAGCGCAAATTAACCAATGGTACGAAGAAGAATAGCCATGTCTTTTTTTATTGCCGAGATGTCTATGCCACCCGCCAAGCCCCAATCCGCCCACGTTCAACCTGCGCCTGCCCGCGCTGCGCCGCCTGCCGATGTAACGCGCCCAGCCAACACCGCCATTCTCACCGCGCCGCAGTCGGGCTATGTTTTTCACACGCTTAATTTGGTTCGCGCCGATAAGCAAATCCAGCGCGTGTTTATCGGCGTGCCCACCGCGCCGCCACCGCCCGAAGGTTATCCTGCGCTGTATGCGCTGGATGGCAACGCCGTGCTGGAATTTTTGCAGCCTGAAACCCTGCGCCGTTTCCAGCAGCCGCCTGTGTTGGTGCTGATTGGTTATCCCACCGATTTGCGCTTTGACACCACGCGCCGCGCCTTTGATTACACGCCGCCTAATCTGGACGGTAAACCGATGCCCGACCCGCTCACCGCAGGGCGGCAAAACGGTGGCGCGCCTGCGTTTTTGGATTTGATTGCCCAGCAAATCCGCCCGCGCGTTGCCCAGCTTGTGCCTGTTAATCCCGCGCAGCAAACCTTGTGGGGGCATTCGTATGGCGGGCTGTTTGCGCTGTATGTTTTGTTTACGCGCCCCGAGTTGTTCAGCCATTACATAGCCGCCGACCCTTCGCTGTGGTGGCACAACGGGCTGATACTGCAATACGCGCAACGCGCCCAAGCCGCGCCCAACCGTCATTTGCTGATTCAAAAAAGCGGCGCGGGCATTCCGCAAAAAGCCAATGCCGCGCACAGCCAAGTGCCGCACAATGCCGCGCACAGCCAAGTGCCGCACAATGCCGCCGAGCAGCTTGCCGCGCAACTGCGCCAGCGCGGAGTACACGCCGAATACCGCCATTATCCCGAGCAAACGCACGGTGGCTTGCTCACGCAATCATTTCAAGATTATTTGGCGCAGATTAAATAGATGCAGCCTGAAAAACAGGTTGGAACGATTTTCAGGCTGCCTACGCAATCCCACCAAAGGCAGCCTGAAAACCTTTGCCACACACATTGGAAATATTTTGGAGACATTATGCTAAGAGCCGATCCCCCACCCACCGCCACCATTTTTAAAAACGGCAGCCTGAAAAATATTACCGTTGATTGTCGGCTGGGCACATGGCTGATGGCGGTGTACTACCGCCGCAACGACGACGGACGCGCCGAAAAAACAGGCGTGCTGCTGCATGGCGTGGTAGAAGTTGACTACAAACGCCACTTTTCAAACGGCGATGTTGTCCGCACTTCGCTGTTGCTGGATAAGCTCGGCGTGGGGCTGTATCAAACCCGCAATTCGGTTTACCTTTGCGAAGGGCAAGGGCATTTGCTGTATCTGCCCGAACACACGGTTGATCATATTGCCGCCGCCAAAAACGAAGCCATGCTCAAAGACCTGATCGCACATTTTCGCACAACGCTATCCGCCCAGCAGCCGCCCGAAGGCTTGGCAGAAGAAGCCTTGTTTTCGCCGCAGCTTTTTGTGCCGCAGCCGCAGCTTTCGGGCGCAATCCGCAAAAGCAGGCAAATTATGTAACCACCCGCGCAAAAGGCAGCCTGAAAAGGGAGAAAACCCGTTTTCAGGCTGCCTTTTTATGTCCGCGTTGTGCCCAACCCACATCCTTCTCATACAAATAATAATTTTTATCATTAGCCTTGTCTGGATAAGCGCAAAACGCTATGATTCACGCCTTTTAACATTTCGCGCATTTTTGTAAACACGCATCTCAAAGGAAATAACCAAATGAAGACTCGTTTTACCCTTGCCATCTTGCCGCTTGCCCTTGCCAGCGCATTTGCCCAAGCAGACGACACCGCCGCGCCACAAGACGGCGGCGAATTGCAAACCGTGTACGTTACCGCCGAACGCCAGCTGCAACAATCGCTGGGCGTATCCAAAATCAACGCCAAAGAATTGGAACGCCGCCCTGCGGTGAACGATATTTCCGACATCGTGCGCGCCATGCCCGGGGTGAATTTAACGGGCAATACCGCATCAGGCGAGCGCGGCAACAAACGCCAAATAGACATTCGCGGCATGGGGCCTGAAAACACACTGATTTTGATTGACGGCCGCCCCGTAACTTCGCGCAATGCCGAGCGATACAGCTGGCGCGGCGAGCGCAACACGCGCGGCGACAGCAACTGGGTGCCAGTGGAAGATATTGAATCCATCAGCGTATTGCGCGGCCCTGCGGCGGCACGCTACGGCTCGGGCGCGGCAGGCGGCGTGGTGAACATCATCACCAAAAAAGTCAGCACCGAATGGCATGGCGGCTTAACCTACTACACCAATCAGCCACAAGACCGCAAAGAAGGCGAAACCAACCGCATCGGCTTTAATGTGAGCGGTCCAATTATTCAAGACAAACTGGGCATCCGCATCTACGGCAGCCTGAATAAAACCGATGCCGATGCCGCCGACATCAACCCCACCACCGTAACCACCACCCGCCGTGGCGGTCGCACCGTAACCAGCACCAGCATGGGCGCAGGGCGCGACGGCGTGAAAAACCGCGACATCGCCGCACGCTTGGCATGGCGCATCACGCCCGAGCAAACGCTCACGCTAGACAGCTCATACAGCCGCCAAGGCAATATCTACGCGGGCGACAACCAAAACAACAACCCCAACGCCTTCACGCAATCGCTATACGGCTCGGAAACCGCGCGTTTAACTCGCATCAGCAACGCACTCACGCACGAAGGCTATTGGAGCTGGGGCGACAGCAAAGTCGTAGCGCAGCTTGACCGCACCGAAAACCACCACTTAACCGAAGGCTTGATGGGCGGCCCCGAAGGGCAATACCAAAACCGCAACTTCACCGACAGCACGCTGCAAACCAAACGCCTGTTTGGCGAAGTGAACATTCCGTTTAAACTCGGCGGCGACCACGTTCTCACCATCGGCACGGAATACAACCACGACCGCCTAAACGACAAAGGCTCTATGGTGCAAGGCTTCTCCGACCAAGGCAGAACCGACCGCTTTGCGGGCGTTGGCACAGGGCGCAGCAGCAAAACCAGCCAAAGCAACTTCTCGTTTTATCTGGAAGACCACTACCGCATAGGCAACGGCACACAGCTTATCCCCGCGCTGCGCTTTGATCACAACAGCGTATCGGGTAACAATTGGAGCCCCGCGCTGAACTTTGTGCAAACGCTGGGCGACAGCGGCTGGACGATTAAAGGCGGCGTTGCCCGCGCGTATAAATCGCCCAATCTCTACCAAAGCAATCCCAACTACATTCTTTACACGCGCGGTCAAGGCTGCGCGGCAGGCACACCCGCTTCCATCCGCTGCTATTTGATGGGCAACAGCAGCCTGAAACCCGAAACCAGCGTGAACAAAGAACTGGGCTTTGAATTTGCACAAGGCGGCTTCCAAGCGTCTATGGCGTATTTCCACAACGACTACCGCAACAAAATTGTGGCAGGCGACAAAGCCATCGCGTTAAGCCAGCTGGGCAACTATATGTATCAATGGACGAACGCGCGCAAAGCCGTGGTGGAAGGAGTGGAAGGCAATTTGACCGTACCATTGCACCAAACGCTCAAATGGACGACCAATTTCACCTATATGCACAAATCCATCAACAAAGACACCGGCAATCCGCTGTCGGTTACGCCCAAATTCACCATCAACAGCAGCCTGAATTGGCAGCCGAATGAGAAATTTGACGCGGCGTTAAACGTTACCTACTACGGCAAGCAAAAACCGCGCACGGTGATTTTGAACAACGCCGAGCGCAACACAGGCTTATCAGGCGAAACGGTGAAACCTTATGGTTTGGTGGGCATCAGCGCAGGCTATCGCTTCAACAACCATGTAAACCTGCGCTTGGGCGTGAACAATTTGTTTAACAAAAAACTGTATCGCAGCTCCAACAACAGCAGCGCGCAAAGCTACAACGAACCTGGTCGCGCGTTTTATGGCAGCCTGAAAGTGTCGTTTTAATTAAACGGCGCTGAAACTTGAAGCAATAGCAACCGCCCGAATGCAAAATAAATTGGCATTCGGGCGGTTTTTTTGTGGGGGATGATTAGAGAGGGATGAGGCAGCCTGAAAACCGTAGGCTTTATGCAAAATCCCGCTTTCAGGCTGCCTTTTTCCGCTAAAATCGCCCACTATTTACCCAACAAAGGAAACCGCCATGCACGCTATCCAAACCACTTCCGCCAACAAAGCCGAGCAATACCAACAACTTCTACCCCAGCTGCAAGCCCTGATTGCCGCCGATACCGACATCCCCATCGCCACGCTGGCCAACGTGTGCGCCGTGTTAAAAGAACAGTTCAACTGGTTTTGGGTGGGCTTTTATCTGGTAAACGACAGCCGCAACGAGCTGATACTCGCGCCGTTTCAAGGCCCGCTTGCCTGCACGCGCATTCAAAAAGGGCGCGGCGTGTGCGGGCAGGCGTGGGCGCAAAACCAAACGCTGGTGGTGCCCGATGTAAACCAGCATCCCGACCACATCGCTTGTTCCAGCCAATCGCAATCCGAAATCGTCGTGCCGTTGCACAACGCAGCAGGCGAAGTAGCCGGCGTGTTAGACATTGACCACACCGAGCTGGCAACGTTTGACGAAACCGACGCGCATTATCTGCAACAGCTTTGCGCGCTGTTAAGCCAACATCTTTTTCAGGCTGCCTAAGCCACCTAAGGCAGCCTGAAAGCGAGTTTACGAGCTTCTGCGAAGCTAAAACCGCCTTCAATCATTCACCGAAAGCTCACGCCATGAAACGCCTTATCCCCGCCCTCTTGCTCGTCGCCAGCTTGTTCGCCCATCCTTTTTACGCGCAAGCGTCCGCCAAACCAAGCGACAAATCAGCCGAAATGACCCGCTTTATCCAAAGCGCCACGACACAGCAAAAAATAAAAATGCTTGACCTATTGGTACAAGACACCAATGCTAAACTTGCCGATTACCAAACCGAAGTTTTTGCCAGTATCAAAATAAGCCGCCGCTATCCCAGCAGCCGCGCATTGGATTACACACTCACCATCCGCCCCGAGCTTGCAAACAAAATCAATATCAAACAGCTGCAATCGCCCGAAGGCACAGCTGGACTCCAATCCGTTTTGCAACGCGCCATGAGAAATTCTTGCAACGACTCAGTCGCCCGCCCCATGCTTGAAGCTCTCGGTATCACCGAAATACGCGCCATTTTCACGCTCAACGGACGCATCATCAACCAAAGCCGCGCGCCATTGAGCCAATGTTCCCAGTTTTAAAATCTCGCGCGTAAAGCAGCCTGAAAATGCCCTATCACCACACCGAACTCATCCGCCTGCTGGAACAACGCAACCACATCTTCCCCAGCGACCCCGCATCCATCACCGAAATCCTGCGCCAAGCCGATGGCACGCCCGAAGCCAAGCTCCACCGCCGCGCCCAGCTGATAGACCGCGACCAAACCATCGCCCAGCGTCTCGCCCAGCATCAGCAACGCCTGCGCTTCGCCCGCCGCGTTGCCTGCGCAGCATGGTTCATCATCGGGCTGCTCGGCACATACCAACTGATGCAACAAAGCAGCCTGAATTTCATGCTCATCCTAGTCGGCATACTCGGCGGCAACAGCCTGATGCTGATTATTTGGCTGATAAGCCTAACGCAAAAATACCGCGCCCCTACCAGCATCCCCCTTTGGCTCACAGGCAGCCTGAAAGACCCCATCCACCAAGCCCTGCTGGAACACGACGCGCAAACCGCCGCTCAGCCCCCCTTTCGCTGGATACGCAGCCGCATCAGCCACCAAATCGCCCTATGCGGCTTGTTCGGTATGTTCACCGCCAGCCTGATGCTGCTCACCGTGCGCCAATACCAATTCAACTGGCAAAGCACCCTGCTTTCCGACCAACACTTCGCCCAAATCATCCACGCACTCGCCTGGCTGCCCGCCCAACTCGGCTTTACCACCCCCACACCCGACATCATCGCCGCCGCCCGCAACCACTACCACAGCGAACACGCCGCCACATGGGGCATCCTGCTGCTGGGCAGCATCCTGTGCTACGGCATCGCCCCCCGCCTTGTCGCATGGCTGATTTGCTGGCAACAAAGCCGCCGCCACCCCCTTGCGCTCAATCTCGCCCTGCCCTATTACCAAAACATCATCCAAAAATGGCAACAGCAAATCATCGACGACGACAGCGACTACCAACCCGACCGCCCCATCATCGCCCCCACCAAAATCCCGCTCAACCACACAGGCGCACATTGGGCGATTTTGCTAGAAGCCCCCAACACCCCCGACAACTGGCACAGCCACATTCTCGGGCAAGACTGGACAAACAAAGGCAGCATCACCGAACGCGCCCAACTCGCCCACCTGATTACCGAACTCGCCGCCCAGCCCGTGCAACTGCTGATTGGCATCCGCGCCCAGCAAACCCCCGACCGCGGCATCGTGCGCCAAATCAACAAACTCGCCCAAGCCACCCAACACAACATCATCATCCAACTACTGCCTAGCAACCCCAGCAGCCAAACCCCAGCCGAACAAGAACGCCGCACCCAATGGCAACAAGTGCTGCACGAGCATGGCTGGAATGGGTTGAATTGAAGCGAGATTTGTTTTGTCTGTTACTTTATCTCTTGTTTACAAGCATGCACGCATATCAAAGGCAGCCTGAAAACCACACCCCAATTGGAGCGTCGGCGGCTCGCCGACATCTTTGGCAAACCAGCCATATCCTGTTTAATAACCATTTGGCGACGAGCCGTCGCCGCTCCATACCATTTTCAGGCTACCACTATTCCCCACATCTCCAATCACAAAAAAGCAGCCTGAAAACCATTTCTCCGTTTTCAGTCTGCCTTTTTTGGTTAATCCATCACAAACGTTTGAAACTACCGCCCATTCCCCTACGTCCAGTCGAACGCAGCATTCTTTTTTCGGAAACAAGCGTGCGCTTGTTCGACGACGCGCAAAGCGCGGCTAGTTCGCACGCGCCGAAAAAAGGATGCGGCCTTCGAGAAGTTTGGCGTAGCCAAACCTGTACGTCGGGGTCGCCTTTCTTTTGCCAGAATCTGTATTCGTTATCTGCGCGAGCGGATTTTGTATTCAGTGGATACGAATACAAGG
>CAUSAW010000031.1:0-20105 GCA_963529725.1 uncultured Kingella sp.
TCATAGGGGAAATTCTAACTTAATGTGAATTTCCTGAGTTATCTAGGACAGCCCCTTTGTTTGTTGGCGTCGCTAGCGTGGGCAACGACCCCACATGGCAAGACAACGGCGGCTCGCCGCGCTATTTCAGCTATTGGCAAAGCTATTCCTTCGGCGATTTAAGCGAAGTGGCAAAAACGCGCAAAGCCGTGCTGGAAACCCTGTTGCCGCGCCTGAAAATCGGCAAAGTGGCGCATATAGACGGCAATTTTTTGGTGGTGCAAGGCAAGCTGCGCACCTACAAAATCCATATCGGCAGCACCAATATCCTGATGCTGCCCGACGACCAATACCTTTGCATCGTACCCGACCGCAGCAAAAAAGACGTTACCGATAAGCTGTTTATCCCGTTTGAGGGCGACAACGCGCTCTCCGTAGTGCTGTCCAAAGCCATGCTGCTTGCCGATGACGACAAGATTACCGATAGCACGATTACATCGCAGATTTTGCGGAAGTAGTGGGCGGGGCAAGCTGCTTGCTGGTGTAGGCAAAATAGAGGCAGCCTGAAAACGAGCGAAGCGAGTTTCAGCGGAGCTAAAACGGCATCTAAAAATGTTTTCAGGCTGCCTCACCATAAACCAGCAAAGGCAGCCTGAAAAACAATAATCGCCGCCATTGCCGCGCAGGCAGCAATCTAGGGTAACTTGAGCGTAGGGCGTGTGGCTTGCCACGCACGCGGTTGGCGCGTTCCCAAGCTAGTCCGCGTGCGTGCCTGCGGCACACATCCTACACGCCGCTTGAATTGAGCATTTCTTGATTTATTCCGCTACCCGTTAGGCAGCCTGAAAACGAAAAACTGCGTTTCAGGCTGCCTAAAATTGCCAATACCGCTAACAAATCTTCCGCACCACAACCGCCCGCTCATACCGCTCCAACGCGCCAAAGCCGTGGTTATGGTTATCCGCTTTGTTTTGAATGTAGCCGTTTAGGCAAAGATTTTGACGGATAAAAAACGCTTTGCTCGCCGCCCGCTGTTGCGCAATCCAATCGGATAGCACGCCGTGTTCATCGTTTAAATAATACGTTTGCCCCTGATAAACAAACTCGGCTTGTTCAAAAGAGATTTGGACTGTGCCGCGCATATTAACGGCAGGGCTTGCTGCGTGGGCGTTGCCGCTGGCGGGGTTGTGCGCAGTTAGGAGTAATAAAATGGCGAGAATGGATGATTTCATGATGTGGTGCTTTATATTGGGTTAAATAAATAGGCATAGGCAGCCTGAAAACCATTTTCAGGCTGCCTTACCCATTGCTACAAATGCTGCAAATGGTTATCCAACGCCACCGCTGCGCCTACGATACCGGGGTATTGGCTTTGCACAATGTAAACGGGGATGGCGGCAAGGTAGGCATCAAATCGCCCTTTGCTTTCAAAGCGTTGGCGGAAGGGCGATGATTTGAAGTAATCAATAAAGCGCGGGATGATGCCGCCGCAAAGGTACACGCCGCCGCGTGCGCCCAGCGTGAGTGCGAGGTTGGAGGCGACTGTGCCGAGCATGGCGCAGAACATATCCAGCGTGAGGCGGCAAAGGGGCGAGGTGCCGCTAAGGGCTTTTTCGCTGATTTCGGCGGCGGTGAGTTTTTGCCGTTTTACACCTTCGCGCTCGGCAAGGGCTTCGTAAATCAGCATCAAGCCTGCGCCGCTTAAAAAGCGCTCGGCGGAAACGTGTCCATATTTTTTCTTGGCGTATTGCCAAACCATGATTTCGGCGTCGTCAAATGGGGGGAAGCTGGTGTGTCCGCCTTCGCCTGCGAGTGGGACGTAGCTGCCGTTGGGCGTGGGGATAAGCCCGCTTACGCCCAAGCCCGTGCCCGGCCCGATAACGGCTTTGGGCGCGTGTTCAATCGGCTGTGCGCCGCCCACTTGCACCAAGTCTTCGGCGGAGGTTTGCGTGATGGCAAGGGCTTGCGCGGTGAAGTCGTTGAGCAGCAGCAGGTTGTCTAAATGCAGGGCTTGGCGCGTGGTTTCTATGGAAAATGCCCAATGGTGGTTGGTCATTTGCACCCAATCGCCGATGATGGGGTTGGCGATGGCGATGGCGGCGTTGTTTACGCTGGGGTTGCCCACGCGCTTTAAGTATTCTTTAACGGCATCCACAATGGTGTCGTAGTCGGCGCAGGGCAGCACTTCAATGTGTTCAAACTGCTGCTGCGCGGTTTCTAGGGCGAAGCGGGCGTTGGTGCCGCCGATGTCGGCGATTAGGCGGGGGTAGTTAGTCGTTGTAGAAGACATGGGCGTTTACCTTTTGCGAGTGGAGAACATAGCTGATGGGATATTGCGCGCTTTGCGCTTGGGTGGCGGCATCGTACACACGGCGTTTGTCTGCGCCTGAGATGGCGAGATAAACATGCGGCGTGGCTTCTATGGCGGCCAGCGTCATGGAGATGCGCTCGTAAGGCGCGGTGATGGGGCTGGTGTGCAGCAGGGGCTGGGGATAATCGGGGCGCACGGCATCGGCAAACTGCGGCGCTTGCGGGAAGATGCTGGCAGTGTGCCCATCGCCGCCCATGCCCAGCACCAGCACATCGGGCTGGGTGTAATGTTGCAATGCAAATTCAACCGCTGCTGCGCTGTTTTTCAGGCTGCCTTCATCGGCATCATCGCTAATCAGCGGCAGCCATTGCGCAGCGGTGGCACGGTTTTGTAGCAGGTGTTGGCGCACCAAGCCTGTGTTGCTGTCGGCGTGGCAGGTGGGGACGATGCGCTCGTCCACCAGCGTGATGTTTACCCGCGCCCAGTCTAAATCTTGCTGGCTTAATGCTTGGAAAAAGGCGATGGGCGATTTGCCGCCTGATACGGCGAGCGTGGCGCGGGGTTGCGTTGCCAAGGTGTCGCGCAGGTTTTGGGCGACGGCATCGGCAAGGGCTTGCGCGGATGCGGCGGCGTTGGCGGTTTGGGTGAATGTGATGCTCATGGGATGCTTTGGGTTGGGTTAAAAAAAGGGTTTCAGGCTGCCAATTAGGCTTTGCGCTGGGCGGACTGTATCAGCATTTGCGTGCCAAACCAGCCCCAATAAATGCGGTGCCATTGGATTTTGCCGTTTTGGATTTGCATCAATTCCAGAATGTCCACTTGGTTGCCATCGGGCGTGTGGCGCGGATATTCCCACACCAGCGTGTCGCCCGAGACAAAATATCGCCCCGTGCGATACCAGCGCACCAGCTCATTGGGGCGGCGGCGCGTGCCTTCTTGCAAAAAGGCGAGTATGGCTTCGCGCCCATGTAGCACGCCGCTGTCTTGTTGCATGATGATGGGCACCAGCGGGCTTTCAAATTGCGCGTCGTCGGCGTAGAGATTGATTAGGGCTTCGGTGTTGCGGGTTTGGGCGTATTCGTGCCATTGGGTGTAGATGCGTTCAAAATCGGACATGTTGGGCTTTCTAATTCTATGAACAGCGCGTTTTAGCTTTGCAGAAGCTCGTAAACTCGCTTTCAGGCTGCATTATGGTGTGCAGGAATATGATTTTATGGGCAAATGGCGACTAGCCTTATGACTTACCACAATATAATATAGGTTAATTATACTAAGCAGCCTGAAAATGGCATATCACTTTCAGGCTGCCGACTTTGCTAGAATCCACGCGATTGAACAATCGGATAACAAGATGAATTGGTGTGTTTATTTATTATTGTGTGCCAACGGCGCGTTGTATGCAGGTATCAGCAATCGTCCGCAAGCGCGGTTGGCGGCGCATTTGGCGGGCAAGGGGGCGAAATACACGCGCATTAACCGCGCGCAGGAAATGCGGATTGTGGCGTGTTGTTTAGACCGCGCGTTGGCAAGCCGCTTGGAATGGGCGTTAAAACGGATGACGGCGGCGCAAAAGCGGGCGTTGTGGGCAATGGGGCGAGTGGTGGTGGCGGGAGGGGTTGAGGCAGCCTGAAAAAGGAGTTTCAGGCTGCCTTTGATTGCGCTGTTGCACATTGTATGGCGCAGCGGGGCAATACAAACGGCGTTGGCACGCGGGCGCAATCCAGCAGATAATAGCCGTGGCGATTTTGCCGTGATGACAGGAATGATAAACATGAAAAAATGGATGTTGATGGGCGCGCTGGTGTTGTGTGCGCCTGCGGTATGGGCTGTATCTGTGGCGGATAAAGTGTCTTGCGCGCCCGAACGAGTGAGCAAGGGCGGCTTGGTAAACACGACGGTTTGCGAAGTGCCCGTCGCGAGCTTGGATGATGCTTATCGCGCGGTGTACTACACAACAAACAGGCGCGTGAAAGGTTCTTTGCGGGAGTTGAAACTGCCCGACACGCTGCCTGCGAAAAGCACCAAACTGCTGGTGGCTTTGGGCGGAAAACGGGATTGTGGCAGCAAAACGAAAATAAACGGGGAATGGGTGGACGATATTGCCGAGCCGAAAATGGAATTAGAAATGACGCGCCACGCCAATCAGGTGCGCATTTTGGCGCAAGAGATAGATGGCTGCGCGGATGTAGAGAATTTTGTGATTACGTTTAAACGGGCGGGCAAGAAGGTGAAGATGGTTTATGAATGGCATCATAGTTGATGCGGGAGGGATATTGAGGCAGCCTGAAAATGGGTTTCAGGCTGCCCTTGCTGTGTTGGGCGTAGCCAATGGCGCTTTGATGGTTTGCCAACAAGGCTAGCTTTTCAGGCTGCCTGCTTGAATAAACGCCGCTGCTGTGTGTCGCACTTCGTTATCCAACGCCAGCAAATCTGCCAGCGTTTGGCTGGTGTGGGCAAGGGCGTGCTGGGCAAGGCTGTGTTCCACCACGCGGGCGATGTCGGTAAACAAAATTTCTTGGCGCAAAAAGGCGGCGACGGCGATTTCGTTGGCAGCATTGAGCACGCAAGGGGCAGCGCCGCCAAGATTGAGCGCGTCGTAGGCGAGTTTGAGGCAGGGGAAGCGGGCGAAATCGGGCTGCTGGAAGGTGAGTGCGGCAAGTTGGCTGAAATCCAGCGGTGCAGCGCCTGATGTGATGCGCTGGGGCAGCCCAAGGCAGTTGGCAATCGGAATGCGCATATCGGGCGTGCCCAGCTGGGCGAGCACGCTGCCGTCGGCATAGCGCACCATGCTGTGGATAACGGATTGCGGATGAATCACCACTTCCAGCCTATCGGGCGGGCAGTTAAACAGCCAACGGGCTTCTATCAATTCCAAGCCTTTGTTCATCATAGTGGAAGAATCCACGGAGATTTTTTGCCCCATAGACCAATTGGGATGCTTAACGGCTTGCGCGGGCGTGATGCGGGGAAATTCAGCCAAATCGGTGTTGAGAAACGAGCCGCCGCTGGCGGTAAGCACGATGGATGCGATGCCATGCGCGTTCAGGCTGCCTGAATAATCGCGCGGCAATACTTGGAAAATGGCGTTGTGTTCGCTGTCTATTGGCAGGATTTGGGCGCCGTTTTGGCGGGCAGTTTCCATAAATAGGCTGCCTGAAACCACCAGTGTTTCCTTGTTCGCCAGATAGATGGTTTTGCCGTGCGCGGCGGCGGCAAGTGCGGATGGCAAGCCCGCTGCGCCCACAATCGCACACATCACGCCTGTTACTTCGGGCGCGGTGGCGATGTCTATCAGCGCTTGCTTGCCGTGCAAAATTTCCACTTTCAGGCTGCCTAATTGGGCGCGCAATTCGGCGGCGCGCGCTTCATCGGCAACCACGGCATAGCGCGGCTTAAACTGGCGGCATTGCGCGGCGAGCTTGGCGGTTTGGTTGTGCCCAGCAAGGGCGAAGATTTGGAAGCGGTCGGGATGCTGGGCAACAACGTCTAGCGTGGAAACGCCGATGCTGCCTGTGCTGCCGAGAATGGAGAGTGTTTGCATGGTGGTTTGTGTGGAAAAAATAAGGCGGATTTTAGCGGTTTTTTGCGCTTTCAGGCTGCCTTTGTCGGCGGAGAGTGGCAGCCTGAATGTGGCGATGCTTGGCGTTTGGCTGCGTTTGTTTTTCAGGCTGCCTGTATTGCCCTGCGCAGGCGTTTTGCCGCCGAATCTATGTTGCGCCAGCAGGGCTTGCATGGCAAAGGCAGCCTGAAACATCATCCGCCCAGCAAAAAAAACCGTTTGGCATCGCACCAAACGGTTTTGCGTTTTAGCTTCGCTACGCAGGCTGCCTTATGCTTTGAGCGCGGCGGCTTCTTTTGCCAAGCGGGTAATCGTGTCCCAATCTTTGTTGGCAACGGTTTCTTTGGGCGTGAGCCACGAGCCGCCCACACACAACACATTGGGCAGTTTCAAATATTCGGGCGCGGATTGCAGCGTGATGCCGCCCGTGGGGCAGAAGCGCACATAGGGATACGGGCCGTACAGCGCTTTGAGCATTTCGCGCCCGCCAACGACTTCGGCAGGGAACAGTTTGCAAGTGTCTATGCCGTGTTCCAATGCCAACTGCAATTCGCTGGGCGTGGCGATGCCTGGGATAAGCGCAATGCCGCTGGTGAGCGATGCTTTGGCAAGGTTGGCGTGCAAACCTGGGCTGATGGCAAATTCTGCGCCCGCATCTTCCACCGCTTTGAGCTGCTCGGGATTGACCACCGTGCCCGCACCCACAATCGCGCCGTTTACTTCCTTTTTAATCAAGCGGATGGCATCCAAGCCAACGGGCGTGCGCAGCGTGATTTCCAGCGTGCGAATGCCGCCTGATACCAAGGCGTGCGCCAAATCAACGGCGGTGGATAAATCGTCAATCGCTATCACGGGGATAACAGGGCTGGCGGATAAAATTTCGCGGGGGGTGAGTTTAGGCATGGCGGCTCCTTTGTTTACAAGCGGGTTTAAAAAGCGCGATTTTACGCGCATTACGCGGGCGCGTCAGGTTAAGGCAGCCTGAAAACGAGCGAAACGAGTTTCAGCGAAGCTAAAACGTGCCGCTAAAAATGTTTTCAGGCTGCCTATTTGGCTTGCTGCAGCAGCGCGGCATAGTGGCGGATTTTGTCGTCCAAATGCGCTTGGTGTTCCGCTAGCTCGTGCTGTTTTTCTGCCAACACCTGCCGATGCGCTTCTAGCATGGCGCAGCGTTCGGCAAGGGTGGCATCGCCTGCTGCCCGCAATTCGGCGTAGCGTTTGATTTGCGCCATCGGCATACCTGTGTCTTTGAGCCGTTTAACAAAGCCAAACCATGTTTCATCGCGCTTGCTGTAAACACGGTAGCCTGCGGCATTGCGTTGCGGGGCAAGTAGCCCTTCTTTTTCGTAGTAGCGCAGGGTGTCGGTGCTGATGCCGAGTCGTTCGGCGAATTGGGAAATGGTGTACATAAAAAATCCTTGCGTTGGAGTGCGCTCCAAAGTTTAGTCTGATGGCTTCTTTTCAACAAGCATAGGAGCAAATCATGCTAAACAATGTGGAATTATTTGAACGTGGGCTGGCGAAATTGGGCGAGATTGACGGCGCGCAGGGCGATGCGGTGATGGCGGCGTTGGCAGACATTGCGCCCGATTTGGGGCGTTACATTGTGTCGTTTGGTTTTGGCGAGATTTACCACCGCCCCGCGCTGGGCAACCGCGAGCGCGAACTGGTTACGCTGGGGCTGCTGGCGGCGCAGGGCGGCTGCGAAAAGCAGTTGAAAGTGCATATCCATGCGGCGTTGAACGTGGGTATTTCACGCGAAGAAATCGTGGAAACCTTTATCCACTGCATGCCGTATTTGGGTTTTCCCAAGGCGTTGAACGCGGTGTTTGTAGCGAAGGAGGTGTTTGCGGAAAGCAAGTGATGCGATAAATAAAAGGCAGCCTGAAACTGTGTTCAATACAATTTCAGGCTGCCTTATTGTTTACCCCATCAGCCAAACAAACGCCCCTGTGCCAGCACCTGCTTCACAGGCGCAAAATCCGCGCGATGCTCGGGCAATGCACCATAGCGTTGCAACGCCGCTAGATGCGCCGCCGTGCCGTAGCCCTTGTGTTGCGCGAAGCCGTATTCAGGATGTCGCTCGTGCAGCGCATACATTTCGGCATCGCGCGCGGTTTTGGCGAGAATAGACGCGGCGGAAATGGCAGCAATCTTGGCATCGCCTTTCACCACCGCTTCGGCAGCAATGGCTAAATCGGGCGGCACGCGGTTGCCATCTATCCACGCTTTTTCAGGCTGCCTTGATAGCGCGGCAACGGCGCGGCGCATGGCAAGCATAGTGGCGTGCAAAATATTAAGCTGCTGGATTTCGGCAGGGCTGGCAGATGCCACCGCCCAAGCCGTTGCCTGCTGCTTGATTTGCGCCGCCAGCGCATCGCGTTTGGCTTCGCTGAGTTTTTTGGAATCGGTTAAGCCGTGCAAATCATATTGCGCGGGCAGCATCACTGCGGCGGCAAACACGCTGCCGACCAAACAACCGCGCCCCGCTTCGTCCACGCCCGCATGGCTGGGCAACACGATGTAATCAGTCATGATGCAGCGCATCCCATTCTTCGGGCGTTTCGGGCAGCGCAGGGATGATGTGTTGCTCATCCGCCCATGCGCCAAGGTCTATCAGCTTGCAACGCTCGCTGCAAAAGGGGCGAAAGGTGTTTTCAGGCTGCCATGCAACAGGGGTTTGGCAGGTGGGGCATTTAACGGTGGTCATGTTTGGAATCGCTTGGAAAAAGAAAGAATTATAGCTTTTCAGGCTGCCGCATGGGCAACAAATAGGCAGCCTGAAAAACAGTATTTCCGCTTTCAGGCTGCCTTTTATCGGGGTAACAAGGTTTGGGCTTCGCAACTTCGCGTTTGCATCACATCAAAAAGAAATACGCCCACACCGAAATCGCCGCGATGCTCAACACGCTCAACACAAAGCCCACGCTCACCATATCGCGCTGGCGAACCTTGCCCGTGGCAAACACAATAGCGTTGGGCGGCGTGCCAACAGGCAGCATAAACGCGCACGATGCGCCAATGCCAATCACCAACGCCAGTACGCGCTCGGGCAGCCCCATTTGCGCGGCAATGCTGGCAAACATCGGCACCAGCAGTGCAGCAGAAGCAGTGTTGCTGGTGAAATTGGTGAGCAAAATAATAAAGCTGGTTACGGCAACAATTACCACGCCATGCGGCGCGCCGCTCAACAATTTAGCGACTTCATTGCCCAGTGCGGCAGACGCGCCCGAATGATTCATCATGCTGCTCAATGCAATGCCGCCGCCAAACAAAAACAACACACCCAAATCGGTATTACGCGCCACTTCGCGCCAGCCCACCGTACCAAACACCACCACCAGCGCAGCGGCAATCAGCGCGATGATGCTGTCAATCGACGCAATGCCCGTTGCCCGCGCGATATGCCCGCTAAACACCCACGCCAGCGCCGTGCCCACCGCGATGATGACGGTTAACACCCGATGCAAATTCCACGGAATTTCCTCGGTTTGCGTGCTGGCGATGTGGGCAGAGAACTGGGGGCGCAACACGGCAAACAGCGCAATCAACATCAGCGGCAGCAATACCAGCATAATCGGCAAGCCATAGCCTATCCAGCCTGTGAAATCCAGCCCCAAGGCTTTGGCGGCGATGGCGTTGGGCGGCGACCCCACCAGCGTGCCCATGCCGCCGATGCCCGCGCAATAGGCGATGCCAAGCAACACAAAGGCAAACGTGCGGCGGTCTTTTTCGGGGTCCAGATGCGACATCAGCCCCATGGCAAGCGGCAGCATCATGGCGGCGGTGGCGGTATTGCTGATCCACATAGAAAGAAAGGTGGTAACGGCAAAAATCAGCATAATTGCAGTAAACAAGCTGCCGCGCGATAAGGCGATGACTTGCAAGGCGATTTTTCTATCCAGCCGCTGAATGTGCAAGGCGCTGGCAAGGGCAAAGCCGCCGAAGAAGACGTAAATCACAGGGTCGGCAAAGCCTGCGAGCGCCGCGCTGGTGTTCATATTGGGAATTTTGAACACCACCGCCAACACAGGCACCAGCAGCGCGGTAACGGTGATGTGCACCGCCTCGGTGAGCCACAACAAGCCCACGAATAACAAAATCGCCAAGCCTTTGTTGGCGTTGTGGTCGTAGGGCAGGATGTAATACACGGCAAAACTCATCGCCGCCGCAATCAGCGTGAAAATCACACCGCGCCAGCTGGTTGCCGTGGTTTGCGCGCTTTTGAGCGACAAATTTTCGGGCAGATTTTTTTGCGTGTCGTCGTGGATAAAGTCGGTTTTGTGTTCCGTTGCGCCTGAATTTTGGGCGCGTGAATCGGCTTTTTTCATGGCAAGCCTCTTTGGTTTATTTATTGATAATATGGAGAAAAGCGCGATGCTACTTTGATAGGGTTGTGCAAGGCAGTATAGGGGGCGGGGTGATAATTGGCAAGAAATAGATAAGATGGTTTAAGAAATGTTAAGAAAAACCGTTTTCAGGCTGCCTTTGGCGCGGAGTTTAGCGGCAGTCTGAAAATGAGTTAAGGCAAATTAACAAATCTTTAAGCAAGCGTAGCGTTGTTTAAAATACGGCAAAAGCGCTTGTTTGGGCGTTGCCAAATGTTCAGGCTGCCTATAAGATGCTTTTTGATGTGGTTGCATTCGCGCCGCACAAAACCCTTGTGAAAGGACAAAATCATGAAAAAATCTATTTTAAACATCATGTTCGTTGCCTCTTTGGCGATTGGTTTAAGCGCGTGCGGTAGCATGACTACCCAGCAACGCAATACCGCGGCAGGCGTTGCGATTGGTGGCGCGGCGGGTTCGCTGATCGGCGGCGATACTGGCTCAACTTTGGGCGGTGCTGCTTTGGGCGGCGTGATTGGTAGCCAAGTACACAAGTGGCATCGTTAATTTAGCCGCATAGCTTTTCAGGCTGCCTAGAACGGGTAACAGCGTTTTAGGCAGCCTGAAATGTTTTGGGCGGATGGGTGTTGCATTGGTTTTAATGTGTTTTCAGGCTGCCTCAGCAATAAGGCAGCCTGAAAATTATGCGCGGCTCGGTTTAGGGCTGATAGCTTGGCAACACGCCATGCGGCAGTAGTTGCCATACATAGCCTGTGGCGTTGTGCCGCCCTGCCAGTTGCCCCGCTTCGTCGCCGTAGCCCCAAAAATAATCCACGCGCACCGCGCCTTTAATCGCGCTGCCGGTGTCTTGGGCAACGATGAGACGATTTAAGCCTGCGTTGGCGTTGGCAGGATGCGAAGTTGCCAAGAATAGCGGTGCGCCAAGCGTGATGTGGTGCTTGTCCACCGCGCCCGAATAGCCGCCTGTGAGCGGCACGCCCAATGCTCCCACAGGGCCTTGGTCGGATGAGCCATCCAGCACTTTAAAAAACACATAGCTGGGGTTTTGCCCAAGCACTTCGGCAAGATGGTTGGGGTTTTTGCCCATCCACGATTTGATGTTTTGCATGGAAGTTTGCGCGAGCGGCAAATAGCCGCGGGTGGACATATATTGTCCAATGGAAACATAGGGATATTCGTTTTTATCGGCAAAGCCAAGGCGCACAAAATTGCCCGCTGGTGTGCGCAGCCTGCCCGAGCCTTGAATGTGCATGAAAAACAGCTCTACGGGGTCGTTGGCATAGCCCAAAATGGGGGCGCGTCCGTTGAGCGCGCCTGCGTTGATTTGGGCGCGGGTGAAGTACGGCACAAATTGGTTGCCAACAAATCTGCCTTTAAGCGCGGTGGTGCGGGCGGTGATGGGGAATTGGGCAAGGTTGGCGATGTATGCGCCGTTGCTTTGAATCACGCCGCGATTGTTGCCTGCGGGGGCAACGCGCACGGTGGCTTTGCTGTTGCGCAAATTGGCAGGCAGGGGGATGGAAACAAAATCGCTGGGGATGCCATAGATGGGGAAGCGGGCGGTGCTGGTGTTGCGCGTGTCGCCGTGGAGCACGGGTTCGTAGTAGCCTGTTACTTTGCCGCCTGCTTGCCCGCGTTCGCTCACTTGCCACGGCGTGAAGTTTTGTTCAAAAAAGGCTTTTGCGGCGGCGGTGCTGTGAGCGGTTTGGTTGGCGCGGGCGCAGGTATATTGCCATTTGGCTTGGTTGGCGAGTTTCAGACAGCTTTTTTGAAAGGCGGCAAGGCTGTCGCTAAAACTTTGCTCGTTCCATTGCGGCAGCTCGTGGAAGGATACGGCGCGATAGGTGGCGCTGCTGCCTGTGGGCTGCAAGGTGGTGCCGTGGGATACGGCGTTGCCTGCGGGTTGATGGGGGATTTGCGGCGTGTGTGGGATGTTGGGTGTGTGCGTGCCTTGCCCTTGTTTGCGTGGCATGGTGGTGGGGCAGGCGGTTAAAAGTAGGCTTAATGCGGCGAGCGTGCCGAGACGAATTTTGCGAGACATTGCGATTCCTACTAACAATGGTTTTTGAAACAAGTTTTTGAAACGATAAAGGTTTAATTATAGCAGCGTGTGTATTTTCAGGCTGCCTTGAAGTGAACATAGCATATTGTTTGGCAAACAAAAGGCAGCCTGAAAACAGCAAAAACGCTTTTCAGGCTGCCTTTTATCGCGCAATCCATCAACGGCTGTAATTCGGCGCTTCCTTGGTAATCTGCACATCATGCACATGCGATTCCTGCATCCCTGCCGATGTGATTTCCACAAATTCCGCCTTCTCGTGCATTTCGGCAATGCTGGCGCAGCCCAAATAGCCCATGCTGGAACGCAAGCCGCCCATAATCTGATGAATAATATTGATAATCGGACCTTTGTGTGGCACGCGCCCTTCAATGCCTTCGGGCACATATTTATCCGTATTCTCCGTTTTCTCTTGGAAATAACGGTCGCTTGAACCTTGGCTCATCGCCCCGAGCGAGCCCATGCCGCGATACGATTTATACGCGCGACCTTGGTACAGCTCAATTTCCCCTGGTGCTTCGTCCGTGCCGGCAAACATCCCGCCCAGCATCACGCAATCCGCGCCCGCCGCCAAAGCCTTGGCAATATCGCCCGAAAAGCGGATGCCGCCATCGGCAATCACCGAAATACCCGTTCCTTTCAAGGCTTCGGAAACATTGTGAACCGCCGTTAATTGCGGCACGCCCACGCCTGCCACAATGCGCGTGGTGCAAATAGAACCCGGCCCAATGCCCACTTTCACCGCATCCGCGCCTGCCGCCACTAAATCCCGCGCCGCCGCTGCCGTGGCGATGTTGCCGCCAATCACTTGCACATCAGGGAAGTTCTGTTTCACCCATTTCACGCGGTCAATCACACCTTGGCTGTGTCCGTGCGCGGTGTCCACCACAATCACGTCCACGCCCGCCGCAACCAGCGCACGCACGCGCTCTTCGGTTTCGCCGCCTGTGCCCACCGCCGCGCCCACGCGCAAACGGCCTTCGTCGTCTTTATTGGCATTGGGAAACTCGGTGGTTTTCACAATATCTTTAACCGTAATCAAGCCTTTAAGCTCGTCCTTGTCGTTCAACACCAACACGCGCTCAATCTTGTGCTTGTGCATCAATTCGCGCGCATCATCAATGCTGGTGCCAACGGGCACGGTAATCAGTTTTTCACGCGGCGTCATAATCGCGCGAACGGGCAAATCCAAGCGCGTTTCAAAACGCAAATCGCGGTTGGTAACAATGCCAATGACCTTGCCGTTTTCCACCACCGGCAAGCCCGACATCTTGCGTTTGCGCTCCTTGCGCTCTGCCAGCAATTCGCCGATCAATTTATCGGGCGACACGGTAACAGGGTCTTTCACCACGCCGCTTTCATGGCGTTTCACCTTGCGAACCGCCAACGCCTGCTGCTCGGGCGTCATGTTTTTATGAATGATGCCGATGCCGCCTTCTTGCGCCATAGAAATCGCCAAACGCGCTTCGGTAACCGTATCCATCGCGGCAGAAAGTATGGGCAAATTGAGCGTGATTTTTTTTGTGAGTGGCGTTTTGAGCGAGACATCGCGGGGAAGAACTTGAGAATGAGCAGGGACGAGCAGAACGTCGTCGAAGGTGTAGGCTTTTTCTATGATGCGCATTTTTTCAGACCTGTGCCGTGGTTAAAATGCGCGCGATTGTAGCATATTTGACGCGTTTTCAGGCAGCCTGAAAACGGTTTTCATGACAGGGCAACAGAAACCTATTAGAATTCAGGCTGTTTTACACTTCAATGTGTTTTGATAACTTAAACAAGGAAAAGATTATGAAAACGAAAATTGCTTTATCTGCCATCGCATTGGCAATCGCCGCATCATCTGCCATCGCCGCCGATACTTCTATTTTCACCTGGAAACAACGCAGCGGCGCAACCGCCTTTGCCGATACGCCCCCAGGCTTGAAAATGGGTCAAGCCAGCACCATCAATGTGCGCACCCGCACCGTAACACCACCGCCTGTTGTGAAAAAAGACGACCCCAATATGTCCACAGCCGACAAGCAAGCCGCATTGAATAAAGAAATTGAAGAAGAAAACCGCCGCAAAGAAGAAGCCAACAAAAAACAAATGGAAGAAGCGAAAAAAGAAAACTGCAAAGCGGCGCAAATGAATAAAGAAACCGTAACCAAAGCCAACGCCAAAAATAAAGATGCGTTGATTCCTAAATACGATGCCGATATTGCTAAATATTGCAACTAATTCAGCATAAAACGCTTTTCAGGCTGCCTGATGTGATATTCAGGCAGCCTGAAACTTTATTACTATATTGCAAAATCAACCGTTTAAATTTTCAGCTTAAAAAATATTAACATTCAACCTTGTTTCTTTTTTCTAACTACATCATACTACATTTGCGCAGTCGCGTAAGGCAACGCCCTGTTTCATAAGTATTCCCATTGGTTTGTTTGGCATTGCCGCAAATAACTTAACTCATCAAGGAGACCGTCATGGCTAAAAATCTAAACGTGTTTGACAAAGAGTATGGTTTATTGATTAACGGTGCTTGGACGCAGCCTGCTAATTTGCTCAGCTCGTACAACCCAGCAAACGGCGCAGAATTGGCAAAATTTACTGATGCCAGCGATGCCGATGTGGATGCGGCGGTTACTGCGGCGCAAGAAGCATTCAAAACTTGGCGCAAAACCACCACCACCGAGCGCGCGGCTATTTTGAACAAAATTGCCGATGTGATTGATGAAAATGCTGAATTGTTTGCCTTGCAAGAAACGCTGGACAACGGCAAGCCGATTCGCGAAACCCGCGCGGCGGATATTCCTTTGGCTTCGGATCACTTCCGTTATTTTGCCAGCGTAATTCGTGGCGAAGAGGGCAGCGCATCGCAATTGGATGAAGAAGATTTGTCGTTGATTTTGCGCGAGCCGATTGGCGTAGTGGGACAAATTATTCCGTGGAATTTCCCATTCTTGATGGCAGCTTGGAAAATTGCGCCTGCATTGGCGGCTGGTTGCACGATTGTGATTCATCCTTCCAGCAGCACATCTTTGAGCTTGCTGTCGTTGGCGCAAAAAATCAACCATTTGCTGCCTAAAGGCGTATTGAATGTGATTACAGGCAAGGGCAGCAAATCTGGCGAATATATGTTGCACCACAAAGGCTTTAACAAGCTGGCATTCACAGGTTCTACCGAAGTGGGTCGCCGCGTGGGCATTGCAGCGGCTGAATTGCTGATTCCTTCCACTTTGGAATTGGGCGGCAAATCTGCCAATATTTTCTTTGACGATATGCCGTTTGACAAAGCGCTTGAAGGTGCGCAAAAAGGCATTTTGTTCAACCAAGGGCAGGTTTGCTGCGCGGGCTCGCGGATTTTTGTGCAAGAGGGGATTTACGATAAATTCGTGGCTGCGCTGGCAGAGGAATTTAAAAAAGTGAAACTGGGCTTGCCTTGGGAAGATGATACGCAAATGGGCTCGCAAGTGAACGCGGGGCAGCTGGAAACGATTTTGAAATATGTGAAAATTGGTGAGCAAGAGGGCTGCCGCATCATCACGGGTGGTAAAAAAGTGGCGGGCGATTTGGCTGGCGGGGAGTTTGTTGAGCCGACTTTGATTGAGGTGAACAGCAACAGCGCGCGTGTGGCGCAAGAGGAAATCTTTGGCCCTGTGGCAACCGTGATTAAGTTCAAAACGGAAGACGAAGTGGTTGCGATGGCAAATGATAGCGAATACGGCTTAGGCGGCGCGGTGTGGACGAAAGACATCAACCGTGCGCTGCGCGTGTCGCGTGCGCTGGAAACAGGTCGCGTGTGGGTGAACTGCTACAACCGCTTGCCTGCTGGCGCGCCATTTGGTGGCTACAAAACTTCGGGCATCGGGCGCGAAACGCACAAAATGATGCTGGAAGCCTATACGCAAGTTAAAAATATTTACATCTCTACGCGTGAGGAACGCGAGGGCTTGTATTAAGCAGTAGGCTAATATAAAGGCAGCCTGAAAAGTGATTTTGGCTTTTCAGGCTGCCTTTTTGCGTGTGGCAGAAACGGTTTTCAGGCTGCCATTCGGGCAAACACATCCGCCGCAACCGCAATTGTTTCATCCACCAATTCCGCTGTGTGCGCGGCAGACATAAAGCTGGCTTCATACGCCGATGGCCCGAGTGCAACACCGCGTTCCAGCAAGCCGTGGAAAAAGGTTTTGAACGCGGCGATGTTGGACGCTGCCATGTCGCTGTAATTTTGCGGGGCGCGGTCGGCAAAATAAAAGCCGAACATGCCGCCGATGCTGTCGGCGGTGAAGGTGATGCCTGCTTGTTTTGCGGCTTGGTTGATGCCGTTTACCAGTTGCTCGGTGCGAGCGGTTAGGTTTTCGTAAAAGCCTGCGCGTTGGATGATTTCCAGCGTTTTCAAGCCTGCTGCCACGGCGACGGGGTTGCCCGATAGTGTGCCTGCTTGGTACACCGCGCCCAAGGGCGAGATGCAGTCCATAATTTCTTTTTTGCCGCCAAACGCTGCCAGCGGCATGCCACCGCCGATAACCTTGCCCATAGTAGTCAAATCGGGCGTGATGCCGTGCACCGATTGCGCGCCGCCCAATGCCACGCGAAAGCCAGTCATCACTTCATCGTAAATCAACACGCTGCCGTGTTGCGCGGTGATTTGGCGCAGCGTTTGGACGAATTCTGCGCTGGGTTTGACCAGATTCATGTTGCCTGCAATCGGCTCTAAAATCACGCAGGCGATTTCGTTGCCAAACTGCTCAAAACAGGTTTTCAGGCTGCCTACATCGTTATACGGCAAGACGATGGTGTGCTGCGTGAAATCGGCGGGCACACCTGCCGAGCTGGGGTTGGCGAAGGTGAGCAAGCCGCTGCCTGCTTTGACCAGCAGACTGTCGGAATGCCCGTGGTAGCAGCCTTCAAATTTCACGATTTTGTCGCGGTTGGTGTAGCCGCGCGCCAGGCGGATGGCGGACATGGTGGCTTCTGTGCCCGATGAAACCAAGCGCAGGCGTTCTACGCTGGGTAGAATTTTGGCGATTTCTTCGGCGATGACGATTTCAGCTTCGGTGGGCGCGCCAAACGACAAGCCGTCCAACGCGGCTGCGCGCACGGCTTCAATCACTTCGGGGTGGGCGTGCCCCACAATCGCGGGGCCCCACGAGCCGACGTAGTCAATGTAACGCTGCCCGTTTTCGTCCCAAACATACGCGCCTTGCGCTTTTTTGATGAAACGCGGTACGCCGCCCACGCTGCCGAATGCGCGCACGGGGGAATTGACGCCGCCAGGGATGATTTCTTTGGCGCGGGCGAAGAGTTGTTCGTTGCGGTTTGCCATGATGATTTGTCCTGTTGATTGAGTTTGAGTAAAAACGAAATTTTAACATCTAAGGCAGCCTGAAAACGAGTGAACAGGGTTTTCAGGCTGCCTTTGCGGTAAACATTCTGCTGTAAACGCGGTAAACAAGAAAACAGCGCTGCTCTGCCAGCTTGCGCACCATAAGGCAGCCTGAAAAGCCTGCTTGCCCATTTTCAGGCTGCCGCCACAAATCCGCTATAATCGCGCCCCATGAAAACCCTACTCATCCGCCTATCCAGCATGGGCGACCTTATCCACACGCTCCCCGCCATCACCGACCTTGCGCAACATCGCCCCGAAGTGGAACTGCATTGGCTGTGCGAAGCCGCTTTCGCCGACATTGCACGCCTGCATCCCTTCGTTAAACGCATCCACACCCTGCGCTGGCGATATTGGCGCAAACACCTTTTTCAGGCTGCCACATGGCGCGAAATCGGCAGCCTGAAAACCACATTACGCAGCGAACACTACACCCAAGCGCTAGACAGCCAAGGTTTAATCAAATCCGCCCTATTCGCCGCGCAAGCCAACGCCCCCATCATCGGGCTGGATAAACACTCCGCACGCGAGCCGTTGGCAGCACGGTTTTACACCACCGCCTATCCCGTTAAAAAAGGCGAAGATGCCGTCTGGCGCAACCGCCAACTGTTTGCCCAAGCCTTTGGCTACACATTCAACACCGCCCCCAATTTTGGCGTGGTCATCCCACAAGGCGCATTAGGCAGCCTGAAAACTCCACTGCAATACCACGTCGCCCTTCATGCTACCAGCCGCGACAGTAAACTCTGGGCAACGCAAAACTGGCTAGACTTGCTCACACGACTGCACCAAACTGACGGATTGCCTGTGCTGCTGCCGTGGGGCAACGAAGCCGAACAGCAACGTGCCCAACACATCGCCGCCCAAATCCCACACGCCCAAGTGTTGCCCAAACTTAGCCTATTGCAAGCCGCCGCCCTGTTGCAGCGCGCTCAAAGCATCATCGGCGTGGATACAGGCTTGCTGCACCTTGCCAACGCTGTCAATCGCCCACTTGTTGGCATCTACACTGATAGCGATCCCAACAAAACAGGCGTGCAAACCAGCGCATGGGCGAGCAACCACGGCAACATCGGCAGCCCACCCAGCGTAGAAGAAATCTACCAAGCCATCCAACGCAATCAACAAGCCTTTCTGGCAGCCTGAAAACCGCATCATTTCCGCAAAATAAAAACGCCCATTCATCGCACAAAATCCATGAACGCCAACAAAAAACACAACCCCAAACACAGTAACCAAGTCCGCATCATCGGTGGCGACCTGCGCGGCAGAAAAATTCCCTTCATCAGCGCAGATGGACTACGCCCCACCCCCGATAGCGTGCGCGAACGCCTATTTAACTGGCTCGGGCAAGATTTATCTGGCCAGCACACGCTAGACCCCTTCGCAGGCAGCGGTGTACTCAGCTTTGAAGCCATCTCTCGCCACGCCCAAAGCGCCACCCTGTGCGACAACCATCCCCAAACCACACGCCAACTCCGCACCATCGCCCAGCAGCTCAATATCGCCAGCCAAGTCCACATCCACCAACAAGACGCCATCAGCCACCTGCGCACCACCGCCCAGCAATACCACACCATATTCCTAGACCCACCCTACGCATGGAACGACTGGGCAACCCTATTCCCCCTACTGCAATCTCACCTGCATACCCAAGCCCATATCTACCTAGAAGCCCACACCATTCCACCACTTCCCGAATGGCTACCCATACACAGACAAGGCAAAGCAGGGCAAAGCCAATTTCTCCTGCTCCACTACACCCAACCTACTGATTAAAATAAATATAATAACCATTCTCAAACTGTAAAACACATCGCATAAGGCAGCTTGAAAACGAAAATTCCGCTATAATTCAGCCCCATTTTAAAACACACACGGAATAGCCAAAATGTCCTTATTCATTACCGACGAATGCATCAACTGCGATGTATGCGAACCCGAATGCCCCAACGACGCCATCTCACAAGGCGAAGAAATCTACGAAATCAACCCCAACCTATGCACCCAATGCGTCGGGCACTACGACGAGCCACAATGTCAACAAGTTTGCCCCGTAGATTGCATTCTTATCGACGAAGAACATCCCGAAACCCACGAGCAATTACTCGCCAAATACTATAAAATCGTCCAAGAAAAATAAACACAAAAACAAAAACATCCAACAAAATAACAAGCAAACGCTTGACCGAAATTTAAAAACTAACGTATAGTTGCATTTCTTTTGGTGGGATTCCCGAGCGGTCAAAGGGAGCAGACTGTAAATCTGCCACGAAAGTTTCGAAGGTTCGAATCCTTCTCCCACCACCATAAATTCTTTATGTGTTTGGAGCCAAAGAATAAGCGGGTGTAGCTCAATGGTAGAGCAGAAGCCTTCCAAGCTTACGGTGAGGGTTCGATTCCCTTCACCCGCTCCAAATTAAAGCCCATGTAGCTCAGGGGTAGAGCACTCCCTTGGTAAGGGAGAGGCCGGCAGT
>CAUSAW010000032.1:0-19734 GCA_963529725.1 uncultured Kingella sp.
CTTAAAGTGCTGCGTAGATGGTGTGGTATTTAGGGCTTATCTAGTACAGCCCCTTGATTTGATAGAAAAATCCAAGCGCGTGATTGCGGCGAATATGCAAGCCTTGCAGCAGGGGGTGTTGTGATACGAAAGGCAGCCTGAAAACAAGTTTTAGATGCAGGTTTTAGCTTCGCTGAAACGCGCTTCGCTCGTTTTCAGGCTGCCTTTGGGCTGGATGGAATAGCGGTTTGGGCGGATGATGTTTTGCTGTTTACAAGATGGCTTGAGGACATTTTGCCTGAGACATTTTGTCCGATTTGGGTTGCCTTTTGTTAATCTACGTTAATTTTTTCTTGCTTACTTGTTTTGGCATCGGTTATATTACATTTAGTTACATCATTAGGAACACAGCGTAACAGCTGTGTTTTTGTTTCAACCCGTTGTAAACAAAAGAGGCAGCCTGAAAATTTTGCGGACTGCAAACCTGTTTACAACCTGAATTGAAGGGGCAACCATCATGCAAACACAACATAATAAACAAAACGATGACTTGCAACGCAATCTGCAAAACCGCCATTTGCAGCTGATTGCCATTGGCGGCGCGATTGGCACGGGCTTGTTTATGGGCTCGGGCAAAACCATTCATTTGGCAGGGCCATCTGTGCTGCTGACCTATATTCTGATTGGTTTTTTCATGTTTTTTATCATGCGGGCGATGGGCGAATTGCTGCTGTCTAACTTGGAATACAAGTCGTTCACCGATTTTACGCACGATATTTTAGGCTCTGGCGCAGGTTTTTTTGTGGGCTGGACGTATTGGTTTTGCTGGGTGGTGATTGGCATTGCCGATATTGTTGGTATCACGGGCTATATGCAGTTTTGGTGGCCCGATGTTCCGCTTTGGCTGCCTGGGCTGTTTTGCATTATTGTGATGACCAGTATGAATATGCTGACGGTGAGGCTGTTTGGCGAAATGGAATTTTGGTTCGCGCTGGTTAAAATCGTTGCCATTCTGGGCTTGGTGGCGACGGGCGCTTATTTGATTATAACGGGCTTTGTTGACCCTAATTCGGGCGAAAAGGCTTCGCTAAGCCATTTGTGGGCGCGCGAAGGCGGATTTTTCCCCAATGGTATCAGCGGCTTTTTCTCGGCGTTCCAAATTGCGATTTTTGCCTTTTTGGGCATTGAGTTGGTGGGCACGGCAGCGGCAGAAACCAAAGACCCTTACACCAATTTGCCAGCGGCGATTAACCGCATTCCTATTCGCGTGATTGTGTTTTATGTGCTGGCGTTGGCAGTGATTATGACGGTTACGCCGTGGGATGTGGTGAATCCAAACATGAGCCCATTTGTGAACATGTTTACCCTAATCGGCATTCCCATCGCTGCCAGCTTGATTAACTTGGTGGTGCTGACTTCGGCGCTTTCGTCTGCCAATGGCGGTATGTTTTCCACAGGGCGGATGCTGTTTGGCTTGTCTCGCAACAATGTTGCGCCGCGCATTTTTGGCAAATTGAACGTTAATGGCGTGCCTGCGCCTGCGTTGTTGTTCTCTTGCGCGTTTTTGGTGTTTGGTCCTGTGTTGCTGTATCAAGAAGGCAGCATCATGGAGATTTTCACGGTGGTAACCACCATTTCCAGCATCGGCTTTATTTTTGTGTGGATGATGATTTTGCTGGCGTATATCAAATACCGCAAAATGCGCCCCGAGCTGCACAAGGCTTCGGTTTACAAAATGCCTGGTGGCGTAGTGATGGCTTGGGTGTGCTTGGCGTTTTTGGTGTTTGCGCTGTATTTGTTCTCACGCGATGACGATACGCTGCAAGGCTTGTTGTATATGCCGATATGGTTTGGGATTTTAACTGTGGCGTATTTAACGAAATACCGCAAGCCTTAATCTGTGTTTTCAGGCTGCCTTTGGATGCAACACAAGGCAGCCTGAAAATAATGTAAACAAAAACTGAGCAAGCGTTGGCAAATGCTTATGTTGATTTTCAGGCTGCCTTATCATGCAGCCTGAAACTTTTTTGGGAGCAATTTAATGCAAATTTATCTGGTTGGCGGCGCGGTGCGCGATCAACTGCTTGGTT
The DNA here is from genome assembly GCA_963529725.1 of uncultured Kingella sp. Classification (GTDB taxonomy): domain Bacteria; phylum Pseudomonadota; class Gammaproteobacteria; order Burkholderiales; family Neisseriaceae; genus Kingella_B. The sequence goes on from CAUSAW010000032.1 coordinate 2,070, forward strand.
TGCCCGTTAAAGACCGCGATTGGGTGGTGGTGGGCGCGGAAGCGGATGAACTGCTGGCGCAGGGTTATCAGCCTGTGGGCAAAGATTTTCCTGTGTTTTTGCATCCTAAAACGCGCGAAGAATACGCCCTTGCCCGCACCGAGCGCAAAACCGCCAAGGGCTACGCAGGCTTTGCCTTTCATGCCGATAAAAACATCACGCTAGAACAAGACCTGCTGCGCCGCGATTTAACCATCAACGCCATGGCACAAGACGTTTCAGGCTGCCTGATTGACCCCTTTGGCGGACAACGCGATTTGCAAAACAAAATCTTGCGCCATGTTTCGCCTGCTTTTGCCGAAGACCCTGTGCGCATTTTGCGAACTGCCCGTTTTGCTGCGCGCTACGGTTTTGCCGTTGCCCCTGAAACCATGCGCCTGATGCGCGATATGGTAGGCGCGGGCGAAGTGGATGCGCTGGTGGCGGAACGCGTGTGGCAAGAATTAGCCAAAGGCTTAATGGAAAACGAACCGCGCCGCATGATAGAAATTTTGCGCGAATGCGGTGCGCTCGCCATTTTGTTGCCCGAAGTGAACGCGCTGTTTGGCGTACCACAACGCGCCGAATACCATCCCGAAATTGACACGGGCGAACACACGCTGCTGGTGTTGCAACGCGCCGCCGCGTTGGGTTTAACCCTGCCCGAACGCTACGCCGCCTTGCTGCACGACGTGGGCAAAGCCCTCACCCCCGCCGACATTCTGCCCAAACACATCGGACACGATATGCGCGGCATAGACCCCATCCGCCAAATCAACCAACGCTGGCGTGTGCCCAAGCAATGCGGCGAATTGGCGGAATTGGTGTGCGAATATCACATCCAAATCCACAACATCGGCAACATTAAAAGCGCGGGCAAAATCATCAAGCTGCTGAAAAAAATGGATGCCTTTCGCCGCAGCGAGCGTTTTCAGGCTGCCTTAAACGTGTGCCAGTGCGACCAACAAGGCAGGCTGGGCAAAACCGAAGCCGCCTACCCGCAACGCGCCCATTGCCTTGCCCTGCTTGCCGCCGCCCAAAGCGTGAACACGGGCGCAATCGCCCAGCAATATGCCAACGAACCCAAGCAAATCGCCATCAAGATAGACGAAGCCCGAGCCGATGCGGTGCGCCCCGTGCAACGCGCCTATCAATGCGCAGAGTAGGGCAGCCTGAAAAGCAGTAAGCCAAAGTAAGCAAAAGGTGTAATCCAAAGTAAGTATCTGAATTTTAAAATTGAAATTGCCGTTATAGGGCAATAACGCTATAATCGCTCTCGCTTTGGCAACTCCGCCAAATGCCTGCCCCTTTTGCATAATCGGCAGCCTGAAAATCGTTTTTAAAAGGATTCAAAACCATGAAAAAAACCGTATTAGCCCTTGCCACAGCATTAGTGTGTTCCAGCGCATTCGCCCACGGCATTGAAGCAGGCGAAGCCTACGCATTTCCCACCGTACAAGGCATGACCCAAGGTGGCGCATTCGTTAGCCTAACCAACACTGAGAAAAAAGACGACAAACTGGTTTCAGCTACCGCCAGCAAAGACTTTGCCGACAAAATTGAATTGCACACCCATGTGAACGACAACGGCGTGATGCGTATGCGCGAAGTGAAAGGCGGCATTCCTTTGCCCGCAGGTCAAACCCAAGAGCTCAAACGCGGCAGCTACCACATCATGTTCTTCGGCTTGAAAAAACCGCTGCAAGAAGGCGATAAATTTGACCTAAATCTCAAATTCAAAAACGCCAAACCACAAAAAATCACCGTAACCGTGAAACCGATGCAAGCTGGCGCAGCGCAAATGCACGGTCATGGGCATGATGCAGGTGGCGAACACCACGCGCACTAATTTGCGTAGTGATTAACGTTTAACGTTTACGCAACCCGTTTTCAGGCTGCCTAAGATGCTTTTCCAAACATTTTAGGCAGCCTGAAAACGCAAAAGCGGCTTATTTTCGGCAGCTTGGTTTATGGATAAGACGCAATTAAGGCAGCCTGAAAACCGATTGTAATGGTTTTCAGGCTGCCTTTTGTCTATTTCAATCAATGCTCGCGCGCGTGGTTAATCGTGTATTTGGGGATTTCTACGATTAAATCTTCATCGCTCACCGTGGCTTGGCAGCTCAACCGCGATTCCGCTTCCAAGCCCCATGCTTGGTCAAGCAAATCTTCTTCAATCTCGCTTGGCTCGGGTAAGCTGTCAAACCCCTGCCGCACAATCACATGGCAAGTGGTGCAAGCGCATGATTTTTCGCAAGCGTGGTCAATTTCAATGCCGTTATCCAACAGCACATCGCAAATGGTTTCACCCTCGGGCGCGGCTTCAATGATTTTCCCCTCGGGGCAAAGCTCGGCATGGGGCAAAACGGTTATTTTAGGCATGGTTGTTTTCCTTGGTGTGTATGTGAAACGCGGATTATAACGGAATTATTCAGGCAGCCTGAAAACGAAAAACCGCATGAAACGTGTGCCCATGCGGTTTTGCGTGTGCGGCAATGCGTGATTAGCCGCCCGATTGTTTCACCATATAATGCACCGTTGCTTTGATGTCGTCATCGCTCAATGCGGTGTTGCCCCCTTTGGGCGGCATGGCGTTAAATCCATTGATAGCGTGTTGCACCAATGTGTCTTCGCCTTGTTTGATGCGCGGCGCCCATTCATCGTTTTTGGTTACTTTGGGTGCGCCAGGGATAGGCGAAGTTGCGCCGTGGCAGGCTTTGCAAGTTTTGTCAAAGATTTCCGCGCCGCGTGTTGCCATTTGGTCATCGCCCGCGCCGCCCGATGCCGCAGGTGCGCTGGCTGCATCCGAAGCCGCCGCAGGCGCAGAAGCATCGCTAGCGGCTGCGGGCGCTGGTGTTGCCGCGGCAGGCGCGGGCGCAGGGGCGATGTCTTTGGGCGCGCCCACAACCAATTGCCCTGTTGGCATAATGCGCGTTGCGGTGGCTTCTTTGGTGGTTGCTTCCACATCCGCGTAATAACCGCTGCTTGCCAATTTCATCAACAAGCCAACAACAGCAGCCACAATTACCACGCCGCTAACCAATGTAAACAAGGCTGAGCCTTGGGTTTTGTTTTTTGAATTCATGGGATATTTCTCACCATTAGGGTTGTGTTCAAAGTAAATGTTAATTGAGCTTAACATGATTTTGCGTGATTATACTGAATTTGCGGCTGGGTTTCCAAGCCAAAATAAACAGAGATTTTTTTGCCTAAACGCGGCTTTTCGGGTATCCTTGCGCTCTTTGTTTGTACCCGTAGCTCAGTTGGAAGAGTGTCGGTTTCCGAAGCCGAAGGTCGCTGGTTCGATCCCAGTCGGGTGCGCTAAACGTTTTTAACGGATGAAATCAACGGTTGCTCGTTTGCAAAATGCAAACTGAATGCAAGCGTTGATTTTTTTTGTTTAACAAAAATGCACGGATGATTATTCTTGCGTGGAGAAATTTTCAGGCTGCCTATTATGGCGCAGAATTGGCAGCGGGCAATTTGTTGCAACAGCAGCATGGTAAATAGCAAACAAACAACTCAAAGGCAGCCTGAAACATGGATTTCTTTGCGTTCAGGCTGCCTTTTGGTTATGCTTACGCAATCTTTACATTTCTTATCGTTCGTGCATCATGTCCCCTATCTTATTCATTGACATTGAAACCGACAGCCAATCGCGTCATGTTTTGGACATCGGCGCACTCTATGGCGACCAAATCTTTCACGAAAATCAGACCGCCAAATTGGTGGCATTTGCGTCAAACGCGAAATTTGTGTGCGGGCATAATTTTTTGCAACATGATTATCCGCACTTGAAAACCGTGTTGCCGCATATCGCACCAAAACAAATCATTGATACTTTGCTGCTCTCGCCGCTGCTTTTTCCTACTCGTCCTTACCACGCGTTGGGCAAAGACTACAAAACCGCGTTTGAAGAAAGCGACAACAATCCACTCACCGATTGCATCATCACGCGCGATTTACTGGAAAGCGAAATGCAAGCCTTCGCCGCCCTTTCAGGCAGCCTGAAAACCATATTCTATTGTCTGCTGCACGATAAAGACGGTTATGCCGCCTTCTTTGCCGCGCAAAATTTTCAGGCTGCCTGCGACGATTTGCCCGCGCTTATCCAGCAAACCTTTGCTGATTACATCTGCCGACATGCCAAACTCAACACACTTATTCAGCACTACGCCATTGAGCTTGCCTACACGCTCAGCCTAATCCACGCCAATCACCGCTATTCCATCACGCCCAAATGGCTGCTGCACCAATATCCCAAAATTGAACGCATTCATAGCCAGCTTTGCGCTACGCCGTGTTCGGCGCATTGCAGCTATTGCGCCCGCGCGCTCAATCCTAAAACTGCACTCAACCGCTATTTTGGTTATCCCGATTTTCGTCAATACAATGGGCAAAATTTGCAAGAAGCCGCCGCCCTTGCTGCCGTGCAACACCAATCGCTGCTTGCCGTGTTTCCCACGGGTGGCGGCAAATCCATCACCTTCCAAGTGCCTGCACTGATGGCGGGTGAAAACAGCAAAGCGCTCACCGTTATCATCTCGCCGCTGCAATCGTTGATGAAAGACCAAGTGGACAACTTGGAGCAACACGGCATCACCGAAGCTGTTTCCATCAGCGGTTTGCTAGACCCTGTGCAACGGCAAAAGGCTTACCAGCGCATTGAAGACGGCAGCGCGTCATTGTTGTATATCGCGCCCGAATCGCTGCGTTCGCGCACCATAGAGCAATTATTGCTTGGGCGGAACATCGCTCGTTTTGTGGTTGACGAAGCGCATTGTTTTTCTGCATGGGGGCAAGATTTCCGCACCGAATACCAATACATCGGTGAATTTATCCGCAATCTGCAAGAAAAGAAACGGCTGGGGCACGCCATCCCTGTTTCCTGTTTCACGGCAACCGCCAAACCGCAGGTGATTGCCGATATTCAAGCCTATTTTCAGAAAGAATTGGCGCTAAGTTTCCAATCGTTTATTGCACCAGGCGCGCGCGAAAATTTAAGCTATCGCGTGATCGCGCAAGAAGATGAAAAACAAAAATACCAAACCCTGCGCGAGCTGATTCAATCGCGCAACTGCCCCACCATTGTTTACGTTTCCCGCACGCGCCGCGCTCAGGAGCTCGCCAAACAGTTGCAACAAGACGGTTTTTCCGCGCTGCCTTATCACGGCAAAATGCCATCAGAAGAAAAAGTTGCCCATCAAAATAGCTTTATCAGCGGTGAAACGCAGATTATGGTAGCAACTTCCGCCTTTGGCATGGGCGTGGACAAAAAAGACGTGGGTTTGGTGGTGCATTACCAAATTTCCGATTCACTGGAAAACTACATCCAAGAAGCAGGGCGGGCAGGACGCGACGCGCGCATACAAGCGGAATGTTTTGCGCTCTATCATCCCAGCGATTTGGACAAGCATTTCATCATGCTCAACCAAAGCCGCATTCATAAATACGAAATCCAGCAAATATGGAAAACGCTCAAACAGATGATGGGCAAGCATAAATACATCGTCGAATCGCCGCTGAACATCGCGCGTGCCGCTGGCTGGAACGATGAAAAAGCCAGCGAAGATGAATTGGAAACACGCGTTAAAACCGCCATCGCATCACTGGAAGAAACGGGCTACATCAAGCGTGGGCAAAATATGCCGTGTGTGTATGCCAGCAGCATCGTGAGCAAAAACGCCGAAGAAGCCATCGCGAAAATTCAGCAATCGGCGCTGATTCCGCCTGATGACAAAACCACCGCTGTGCGCATCATCAAAAAGCTGTTTTCGCAGCGCAGCCGCTTGCGCGCAACCGACGAAGAAGCCGAATCGCGCGTGGATTACATCGGCGATATTTTGGGACTGCCCACCAACAAAGTCGTGCGCGTGGTTTCGTGGTTGCGCGAAGAAAATATCCTTGCTAATCAACAAGATTTGAGAGCAGATATTCCTTACAACGCAAGCGCGAAGGAGCGCTGGAAAAAGACCGAAGCCTTTTTGAAGCTGGAAGCAAAATTATTGGATTTGCTGGATGCAACCAGCGATTGGACGTACAAAACTTTGAACCAAGCAGTGCAGGAGCTGGGTGGTTTTCAGGCTGCCAATCCCAAAAATATCCGCACGCTGATTAATTTTTGGAAGATTAAAAACTGGGTGGGACGTGATGAAGACAATCGCGCGTATGAAGCAGTAGGCATTGCGTTTAAGCACCCGATTAGCACGCTGCGGCAATGGCTGGCGCGCCGCGCCCAAATCGCAGAATTCGTGGTCAAATATTTGCACGAATTGGCTCATAGGCAGCCTGAAAAGCCATCTGCGCCTAATGTCAGGCAGCCTGAAACATCGTCTGATAAGTCATCCGTGTGGGTTGAATTTTCCATTGGCGAATTGAAACAAGCCTTTGCTGCTGCATCTGATTTGTTCGCTGCCACCGCGCCGCCTGATTTGGACGAATTGGAAGATACGCTGTTGTATCTGTTGAAAATTGAGCAGTTGAGAATTGAAGGCGGTTTTTTGGTGCATTACCAGCGGCTGCATTTAACTCGCCTGCAAATGAGCAATCAGAAGCAATATACCAACGACGATTACAAAAAATTGGCGCTTTATTACAAATCGCGCATGGAGCAAATCCACATCGTCGGCAAATATGCCGAATTGATGAAAACTGATTTTCAGGCTGCCTTGCAGTTGGTTAGCGATTATTTCAGCATGAACTATGCCGCCTTTTTGAAACGCTATTTCAGCGAAAAAGAGCGCCAAATCCTGAGCCGCAACATGACCAGCCAGCGTTATGACGAGTTGTTCAACGCACTCTCGCCCATGCAGCGACAAATTATTGAAGACAAAGATAGCCGATACATCGCCGTGTTGGCAGGTCCTGGCAGCGGCAAAACGCGCGTGCTGGTGCACAAGCTCGCTTCGCTTTACCAACTGGAAGAAGTGAAGCACGAACAGCTTCTGATGCTCACCTTTTCCCGCGCCGCCGCGCATGAATTCAAATCGCGCCTGTTTGGTTTGATTGGCAACGCCGCCGCGTATGTGGAAATCAAAACCTTCCATTCTTATTGTTTTGACTTATTGGGGCGCACGGGCGATTTAGATGAATCGCAAACCGTTATCCGTCAAGCCATAGACAAAATCAACGGCGACGAAGTGGAGCCTAACCGCATCGCCAAAAGCGTGCTGGTGATTGATGAAGCGCAAGATATGAATGCCGACCAGTTTGAACTGGTGCAAACGCTGATGGCGAAAAACGAAGAAATGCGTGTGATTGCGGTGGGCGATGACGACCAAACCATTTACGCTTTCCAAGGCGCAAAGCCCGAATATATGCAGCAATTTATCGCACAAAACAACGCCACTAAATATGAGCTGATTGATAATTACCGCAGCAGCCAAAACATCGTCGCCTTTTGCAACGGCTTTGTACAGCGCATTGGCGAGCGGCTGAAAACGCAGCCCATCAAAGCGCAGCGCAACGAAGCGGGAGTGGTAACGTTTTGCCCGTTTTCAGGCTGCCTTGCCGATGCGCTGATAGACAAAATTCGCCGCGCGCAAACTTCGGGCGGCAGCATCGCCGTGCTCACGCAAACCAACGACGAAGCCATACGGCTGTTTGGGCAAATCCGCCAAGCTCAAATTGCCGCCAAGTTGGTGCAAAGTAACGATGGCTTTTTGTTGTCCAATTTGTTGGAAGTGTATTTGTTCAACCACTTTTTGAACATGCAGGAAGGGCAATCGCAGATTAGCCAGCAAAATTGGGACGCAGCCCAAAACAAGGTGCAGGAAAAACTGGCGCGAAGCCATGCGCTGCCACTGTTGAATAACATCATCGCCGCTTTTGAATCTGCCAATCCCGAACGAAAATATCTATCCGACTGGCGCACGTTTTTGCAAGAATCACGCTTGGAAGATTTTTACGGCGAAGACAATCGGCAAGTGCAGGTTTCCACCATCCACAAAGCCAAAGGGCGTGAATACGACCATGTGTTTGTGATTATTCGGCAAAAAGAAATACGAACGCCGCTGGCGGACAACAGCAAAAAACGCGAGTTATACGTCGCCTTTTCGCGCGCCAAGCAGTGTTTAAGCATATTGAGCGATAGCGATGAGTTGCAAGCGTGGTGTTGCACGGCTGATTTGCCCGTATCGCGCGAACCGATTGCGCCACGCGCCGAAAAAGACGATGCACAAATTGCGCTGTATTTATCGCTCAAGGATGTGTATTTAAGCTGGTTTGGGCAGCCTGAAAACCAACGCGCCGTTAGATTGCTGGCATCGGGCGATAAATTGGGTGCAACGCATGGGGCGTGTTTTGATGCACACGGGCGGCAGGTGGCAGTATTTTCTAAATCCGCTAAACAGCAGATTGCCCATTATCTTGGCAGGGGCTATGTTGTATCGGGTGCGGAAGTGAATTTTGTGGTGCTGTGGCAGGGCGAAAGCATGGATAAACCCGTGCGCGTGCTGCTGCCGATTGTGTATCTGTCGCGCCGCTGATTTTCAGGCTGCCGCGCTTGGCAATCGCGCTAAACCCCCGCTATGCTTCACGCTTTTCTAACCCGACTGAAAGGACTCATCATGTCTCAAGTTACTTTTCACGATAACCCCGTTTTGGTTGAAGGCACGTTGCCTGCGGTGGGTCAAACCGCGCCCGCGTTCAGCTTGGCAGCGGCGGATTTGTCCGACAAAACCTTGGCGGATTTTTCCGGCAAACGCAAAGTGCTGAACATTTTCCCCAGCGTGGATACAGGCGTGTGCGCCCAATCGGTTCGTACGTTTAACCAACGCGCCAGCAGCCTGAACAACACTGTGGTGCTGTGCATTTCCGCCGATTTGCCTTTCGCCCAAGCACGTTTTTGCGGCGCAGAAGGTTTGAATAACGTGGTTACGCTGTCTACTTTCCGCAGCACATTCGATCAAGACTACGGCGTGGCGATTGCCGACAGCCCCTTGCGCGGCTTGTCTGCCCGCGCGGTGCTGGATGAGCAAGACAAAGTGCTGCACGTTGAGCTGGTTCCTGAAATCGGTAACGAACCCAATTACGATGCTGCGTTGGCGGTGTTGTAGTCAACTAAAAACGAAACCGCTCTTTGCTGTAAGAGCGGTTTTTTTACGCTTGATTGTTTGCAAATTGCAGACAGCGAAACGCCGCAAGCGGGGATGGGCGGGCTTGCGGCGTTTCTAAATTTAAGCCCCGGTGGTTGGGGGGTAGGGCTTAAATCTGCCGCGCATTGTAGTGAAATTTGGCATGGGGAGCAAGGGGGATTGGGGTGGAAAGTGGAAAATTGTTGGTATTTTGTTGATTAGACTGTTGAATTGAAATGGGTTTGTTTGTTATTAACCCAATGACGCGCTTGCGGATTAAGGCAGCCTGAAAACAAAAAAACACGTTTAGCTTGTATGCCAAACGTGTTTGCCAAGCCGTTTTCAGGCTGCCGTATTATTTGCCAATCATGCGGTTAAGCATTTTTTCGCCTTTGGCTTGGTGCACAATCGCCATCACAATATGCCCCGCTGCCAGCGCAAACAGCAAAAAGCCGAGTTTGCCGTGCAAGGCGTTGCCAAGCCCTGTCATCCATTGCACTTCTGCGGGCGCTTTTTGCATGATGGTCATGCCGAATACGACAAAATCGCCGCGCGTTGAGCCTGCTTGGCGAATCAGGGCAATCACGGGCACGGCAATCATCAAGGCGTAAATAGCGGCGTGTCCCAGTTTTACCATCAGCGTGCCATGCGGGCGGTTTTTGGCGTTCATCGCTGCCCAAATCACGCGCAGCGCCACCAAAATGGTGAGTACGAAGCCTGTTGTTTTGTGCGCGCCCATCCAGCTGTAATCTTCTTGTTTAAATTGAATGGCGGTAAACAGCATAAAGGCAAATGCAGCTGCCATCGCCCAATGAAAAAAGCGGCTGATTGTGCCGTAGTATTGTTGGTTATCCATAGGTGTTCCTTGTTGAAAAAAGCGCGGATTATAGCGGAACTTTATCGCTGTGCGCTTTCTTGGCATGAAAAACCATCTTTCCTGCGCTATTATCCGTTTTTTTGTAAACAAGAGAATCATCATGATGTGGCAAACCGCTCGTTTTGCGCTAGACCTTACCGCGCCCAAGATTATGGGCATCATCAACCTTACGCCCGATTCGTTTTCAGACGGCGGAACGTATTCGCGCAGTTTTCAGGCTGCCTTAGAACACGCCGAGCAGCTGCTTAACGATGGCGCGGATATTTTGGACATTGGCGGCGAATCCACGCGCCCGAATGCGGATTATGTTTCGCCTGAGCAGGAATGGCAGCGCGTGCAGCCGATTTTGGCGGAATTGTCGCGCTGGGATGTGCCGATTAGCTTGGATACGCGCCGCGCCAGCGTGATGCGTTTGGTGCTGGAAAAGGGCTGGGCGGACATCATCAATGATGTGCAGGGTTTGGAAGACGATGGCGCGGTGGAAGCGGTGGCGCAGTCGGCGGTGGGCGTTTGCTTGATGCACATGAAAGGGCTGCCTGAAAATATGCAGAATAATCCGCAATATGGCGACATTGCGGCGGAAGTGGCGCAGTATTTGGATGCGCGGGTGGATGCTTGCTTGGCGGCGGGCATAGCGCCTGAGCGCATGGTATTGGACGTGGGCTTTGGCTTTGGCAAAACGCTGGCGCACAACATCGCGCTGATGCAACAGCTCAATGCTTTGCCGCTGCGACACAATCTGCCCCAGCTGGTGGGCGTGTCGCGCAAGAGCATGATTGGCGCGATTACGGGGCGCGAAGTGCCTGCCGAGCGTGTGGCAGGCAGCGTTGCCGCGGCGCTGTTTGCCGTGCAGCAGGGCGCGAAGATTGTGCGCGTGCACGATGTGAAGGAAACGCGCGATGCGTTGCAGGTTTGGCAGGCGTTGCAAGGGGCGCGGGTTTGATTAACTTTTGCTTTTCAGGCTGCCGCATGGGCGTTACCAAAACAGTTGCGCCCGTTATACCCAAGGCAGCCTGAAAACCCCGTGCACAAGGTGTGGATAACTGGTTTAATTTTTTGTTATCGCAGGATAATTTTGAATTGCTGAAAATTTGTGCAACTTTGGCGCAATACGGCAAGATGTTTTTTTGTTTGATTTTTTTGTTTAACGGAGCAGCCTGAAAAATGACGCATTACCAATTGTTTGACACCGTTCGCACACTGGAACCGATTAGCTTGGGGGGCAAGATTTTGCCTGCGGGCACAATAGGCGTGGTGGTGGAGATTTTCCAGCAGCCTTATGGCTTGATGATTGAATTTGCCGAAGACAAAGAATTGATTTTGCCCGTGTTGCAAGCGCAGCAAGTTGAGCCGATTAAAACCAACCGTTAAACGAACTATTAGTTTTCAGGCTGCCTAATTATGCAAAACTCACTTTACACCATCGGCACACCCACGCCGTTAAGCCCCGACCAAACCCAAACATGGCAACTGCTGCCCGATTGTGCCCAGTTTTTGCAGCGCTACGGCTACGGCAGCTTTTGCGATTTGCTTATATTCGCCGAACCCGACCCCGATTTTATGGTGAACAATTTTGCCGACGACATGGATTTGTGGACATGGCAAAACATCAGCGCCGACGCCGCCCTTGCTGGCACGCAGTTTGCCCAAAGCATAGACGGCGACATTATTTTGGCAGTGAAACACGCGCCTACGCCCATCCTTCTTTTGCCGCGCCACGATGATAAACCTGTATTGTTTTCCATGTTAAATCAACTGCTTGATGATTATGTGCAACGCTATGCGCTGTTGCCGCTGTATTTTGACAGCCACCACCAAGCGGCGTGGCACAGCATAGAAATCCCCGAGCGCATACAGGGCAGCGCGCGCCTAAACACCATGCAAGCCCTGCAAACCACCTTTCTCGCTGGCTATGCGCCCGATGCCCAATTATCCTGCGCGCAGCAGCCGCAATACGTGCTGCACGCCATTGGCGGCTGGGTGCGCTTTGACCATGTGTATGGCAGCGAGGTGGTTATCAAATATCAGCAACCCTATGCCCAGCAAGCCCTTGCCATCGGGCGGATGCTGGAAAACGTCATTAAAGCAGCCTGAAAATACTATATTATTGACTTATATTGTTTATTTTTTGTGGTGCGCCAGCCTGATTGGCTATGGCTACATCGCCGTGCGCCATCCTGTGCTCAGTTATGTTCGCTTTGCCGATTATGCTGCGCTGGCGTTTTGGAGCGGCACATGGCTGTTGTTTAGCGGGCTGTTTGTGCTGCATTCTTTTTCGCCCACCGCGCAAGCCAATGGGGCAATGCGCAGGCGATGGACGCATGGCAAGCGTGGTTTGAGCTGTTTCCTGCGCTGTATTTTGGGCATATTGCCTTGCTTTTATGTGCCATTGCTCGCCTTGCCTTGCCGCCGTATCCGCCACGTGCCAGCCATTATGCCGCGCTGCTGCTTGCGCTGTTGAGCGGCTATCATGTTGGCGCATGGATGCCAAACGTTTGATTTCAGGCAGCCTGAAAATGAAATGCGCCGTTGTCGCCATGCCGAACAGCGTTTTAACTCCGTTGAAGCCATCGGCTTTCAGGCTGCCTTTTGAACCCACTTTTTATTGCCAACCATGCCCCTTACGCCCCAAGCCATCGCCCCCCAAATCCCCGCGCGTCAACGCATCTGCCTTGCATTAAGCGGCGGCGTGGATTCCGTTGTGTTGCTGCATCTGCTCGCCAGCCTGCGTGCCAGCCATCCGTTTACGCTGTCCGCCGTTCATGTGCACCACGGCTTAAACCCCGATGCCGACCAATGGCTGGCATTTTGCCGCGATCTCTGCGCCGAGCTAAACGTTCCCTTTGTTGCCGAACGCGTGCGCATTAACCCAAAAGGGCAGGGCATTGAAGCCGCCGCCCGCGCCGCCCGCTATGCTGTGTTCGCCGAGCAAGACTGCGATGCCATCGCGCTGGCGCATCATCAAGACGACCAACAAGAAACCTTTTTGCTTGCCGCTCTGCGTGGTGGTGGCATCCGCGCCTTATCCGCCATGCCCGCTAGCCGCGTATGGCAAGGCAAAACCCTGCTGCGCCCGCTGCTCAACCACAGCCGCGCCGAAATTGAAGCCTACGCCGCTGCCCACGGCTTGGAATATGTAAACGACAGCAGCAACCAAGACCCCAGCCTGCTGCGCAATTGGGTGCGCCAAGAAATGCTGCCGCAACTCGTTTTCAGGCTGCCCCATGCCCGCGCCCATCTGCAAAGCACCATCGCCACCTTGCAAGACGAATACGCCTTGTTAAACGAAATCATCGCCGAAGATTGGCAACGCATCCACGCGCAAACCCAGCAATTCTTCCGCCCTGCATGGCAACAGCTCAGTCCCTTGCGCCGCCGCCAAATGCTGCACCATTTCGCTCATGTTCACGCGCTGGGCACGCCGAGCAAACGCAGCCTTGCCGATTTCGCCCGCGTGCTGGATGAAGCCGCCCACAGCGCCACATGGCAACTACCGCGCGGCAAAGCCATTTTGCACCGCCAAACCCTGTTTGCCCTGCCCGATGCGCTGTTCGCCCAATTAGCATGGCAGCAGCCGCAAAAAGGCAGCCTGAAAACCATCGCCGAGCAAGCAGGCTTAACATGGCAGCCTGAAACGCCCCCCGTGCACACACTTTCAGGCTACCTACGCTCCGCCAACAAACACGACAGCATCGCCATGCCCCAAGGGCGTAAAAATGTGTTCCAACTGCTGCAAGAATGCAACATTCCGCCCGCCCTGCGCCATGTGTGGGCAATCATCGCCGACGAGCAAAACCACTGCATCGCCATCGCCAATATCCGCTCCGATAGCAGCCTGCAAGGCGCGATGTTGCACAGCGAATTATTGGCTACCTTTCAGGCAGCCTGAAAACCGCCCAGCCTAAGAACCGCGCGGATTTGCGCCGATCGGTTTAAGCGTTTTCAGGCTGCCGAATATTGCGCCGTTGCCCACCGCGCCGTGTTGCTTCCACGCCAATAACCGCCGTTCACATCGCCCATTTGCATCGCGCCCTTTGCATAGTTTTTCAAAGCCCCCACTTTGATTCGCGCCGCACATCCATTACTATCCATCCCTTTTCCCACTCCCCAAAAACAGCCGCCGATTTCAGGCAGCCTGAAAACCACAAGGAACACACATGAAGCGCATCGCCCTTTTTCTTGCTACCAACTTCGCCGTTATTCTAGTTATCAGCATCGTATTGAGCCTGCTGGGCATCAATTCACGCAGCGGCAACATGGGACAAATGCTCGCCTACGCCGCCGTAGTCGGCTTCACAGGCTCCATCATCTCGCTGCTGCTGTCTAAAACCATCGCCAAGCATTCCGTTGGCGCGCAAGTCATCACCACACCCAGCAACGAAATCGAAGCATGGCTGCTGCAAACCGTGCAAAACCAAGCCCACCAATGGAACTTGAAAACGCCCGAAGTTGCCATCTACCAATCGCCCGAGCCCAACGCCTTTGCCACAGGCGCAACCCGCAACAGCTCGCTGGTTGCCGTATCCACAGGCTTGCTCAACAGCATGACGCGCGACGAAGTAGAAGCCGTGTTGGCACACGAAATGGCACACGTTGGCAACGGCGATATGGTAACGCTCACCCTGATTCAAGGCGTGGTGAACACATTTGTGGTGTTTTTTGCCCGCATCATCGCCAGCGTGGTGGCGCAAGGGCGCGGCGAAAACGAATCCAGCAGCAACGGCATTTATATGCTGGTGAACTTTGTGTTGCAGCTGTTGTTTGGCTTTTTGGCGAGCATTATCGTGATGTGGTTCAGCCGCCAACGCGAATACCGCGCCGATGCAGGCGCAGCCAAATTAGTCGGCGCGCCCAAAATGATTGCCGCCTTGCAGCGCCTAAAAGGGCACAGCAGCGATTTGCCGCAAAACATGAGCGCGATGGGCATCGCCAGCGAAGCCAAAGATTCGCTGCTCAGCACCCATCCCTCGCTGGATAACCGCATCGCACGGCTGCAAATGATGTAACCATCCGCGTAAACCGTTTTCAGGCTGCCTATTGGGGATAACCGATAGGCAGCCTGAAAAGTTTGTAGGTTTTAGCCCTGCTTTCAGGCTGCCTTTTGTTAAAAGCTATTCCCACCGCAAACCCCATCAATCACGTTTACTCGTATAATCAATAAAATCAAACAAAACCAAAAACACCCAAAAGGAAACACACCATGCCAGCCAATCCACAAGGGCAGCCTGAAACCCCAAAACCCGCGCCCAAAGCCAAGCCCGCTGTTAAAGAGCAAGTCATCCAGTTCCACAGCAACAAACGCATTCACCCCAAACGCGCCATCGGCAAATTTGCCAATTTTCGCGTCATCATGATTATCGCCACCCAGCTTTTTTTCTACGGCATGCCATGGATTATGTGGCATGGGCGGCAAGCCGTTTTATTTAATATTGAAGAGCGCCATTTTTATTTATTCAGCATGGTGTTAGAGCCTGCCGATATGCTTTATTTGGCAGGCTTGATGATTGTTTCCGCCTTTGGCTTATTTTGGTGGACAACCATTGCTGGGCGGCTGTGGTGCGGCTATTCCTGCCCGCAAACGGTTTACACCGAAATCATGCTGTGGATAGACCATTTTGTTGAAGGCGATCGCAACAAGCGCTTGAAACTAGACAAAGAGCCGTGGAATTTGCGCAAAATCCGCATCAAAGCGCTGAAATATTTGATTATTTTCATCGTTGCAGGCTGGACAGGCATCACGTTTTCAGGCTGGTTTGTGCCGATTCGCCAATTTGTACCCGCCATTTTTACGGGTACGGCAGGCAGCGTTGCCTTGGGCACGGCGGTTTTTTATGGTTTTGTAACGTGGCTGTTTGGGCATATTTTGCGCGAAAAAGTGTGCTTGCATATGTGCCCCTATGCGCGTTTCCAAAGCGCGATGTTTGACCACGATACGCTGGTGATTTCCTACGACGTGGAACGCGGTGAACCACGCGGCGCGCGCAAAAAAACCGCCAGCAAGGAAGAAACCCAGCTGGGCGATTGCATCAACTGCACGATGTGTGTGCAAGTTTGCCCCACGGGCATTGATATTCGCGATGGCTTGCAATATCAGTGCATTGGCTGCGCGGCGTGTATTGATGCTTGCGATGAAGTGATGGACAAAATGGGCTATCAGCGCGGCTTGATTCGCTACACCACCGAAGCTGTGCTCAAACACGAATACACCGATGCCGATGTGAAAAAACGGCTGTTGCGCCCGAAAGTGGTGGGCTATGGCGTGATGCTGCTGATTGCGGTGGTGGGGCTGCTGGTGGGGCTCGCCACCCGCGCCACCATTCAAATTGATGTGATTAAAGACCGCGGCGTGATGGTGCGCGAAAACAAACAAGGCTTGCTGGAAAACACCTACAACCTGAGCATCAGTAACGCCAGCGAACAAACGCAAATCATCCAAGCCAGCGTATCGGGCTTGGAAGACATCCGCCTAACAGGGCTGCCTGAAAACGGCATCAGCGTTAAAGGCGGCGACATCATCACTGTTCCCGTGCAAGTTGCCACCCAGCCCGAATACGCCGATAAAGGCAGCCACCCCATCCAGTTCACCTTCAAATATCGCGTGGCAGGGCAGCCTGAAAACGAAGCGCGCGAGTTGCAAGAAAAATCTATCTTTATTGGAGAGTAAGCATGACCACACCACAGCCCAGCCAGAAGATTGCTCCGTGGTACAAACACCGCTGGCCTTGGATATTGATGAGCGGGCCTGCTGCGGTGGTTGTGGCAGGGTTTTACACGTTTTATCTGGCAAAAACGCACGCCGATGAAATGGTTACGGATGATTATTATAAAGAAGGCAAATACATCAATATGCAGATTGAGCGCGATGAAGCCGCTGCCAAGCGCCATATCCAAGCGCAAGTGTTGTTTAACAATGATGGCACGGCTGCCAAAGTGTTGATCAGTGGCGATTTTGACAAAAACGCGCCAATGCAGCTTTTGCTGTTGCACCCTGCCAAAAAAGCCTATGACCAAACCGTGCCGCTTAAAGCCAGCAATGTGCCGATGATGGGCGATAAAACCGAATACATTGCCAGCTTCAATGCGCTGCCGCCTGCGGTGCATTGGTATTTGCGGCTGGAAGATACCCAAGGCAAATGGCGCGTGGAAAGCAAATGGGAACCGAAAATGGGCAACGCTGCCATGCTTGCGCCGAAGTTTGATGAGATGGGCGCGAGTGAGGTGGGGCAGTAGGGTGGTGATAATGGGGGATGAATGGGGTAAGGCGTGTGTAAAGGCAGCCTGAAATGGCTATTGAGCAGATGAGAGACCGTTTGGTGAAATGCTGAACGGTTTTTGGTTTTTCAGGCTGCTGTAATCATTGTAGGACAGCCTGAGTAGGGGAGCCTGAAAACCGTATTAAGGCAAAAGGCAGCCTGAAAACGGCATCTTGCGTTTGGGTTACGCTGAACTTTAATTTAAGTCTGCTTTTTTCTAGAACATTACCTTTTTTAAGGCTGCCTAAATGATAAAAGGCGTGGTTTGGTATTTATCGCTAAATCGTGCCTTCGCTTTGCTGGGCTTATTTTTCAGGCTGCCGTAATCATCGCAAGACAAGGCAGCCTGAAAACGGCATCTCACGTTTGGATTACGCTGAACTTTATTTCAGGCTGCCTTTTTCTAACGCTTTACCTTTTTTCAGGCTGCCTAACTACTAAAA
>CAUSAW010000033.1:0-19559 GCA_963529725.1 uncultured Kingella sp.
AACCTGTGTTTCGGTTTCAGCTGTCGAAGGATAGGCTTTTTTGCAAAGGTCTCAAATTGTTTACCCCCGCTGCGGATACGCGATACACGGATGTTGGGTGCCCCTGTGGGGTAGGCAAATCGCCTGTGTTTACAAGATGGATTTTACTGCGAGCAATCAGACCCAGTTTCAGGCTGCATGATGAAAAGAGGATTTTAGTAAAACGCTAAGGCAGCCTGAAACCCCTATTTCCCATTTTCAGGCTGCCTTGTTGATTGGATGTTGATTCCATCATCCCAGCAAATATTTTTGTATTGCGCGTGGCACAGTTTCCCAAGCATTGCCGATTGCCGCTCTTGTCTTGACGCAACAAAAATAGGCAGCCTGAAAACCCATTTTCCGTTTTCAGGCTGCCTATTGGTTTGCAAGATAAGGCTTACACCACGCCTTGCGCCAACATAGCATCGGCAACTTTGCGGAAGCCCGCAATGTTCGCGCCGTTCACATAGTTCACATAGCCGTCGGCGGCGGCGCCGTTTTCCACGCAGTTTTCGTGGATGTTTGCCATGATGTCAAACAGGCGTTTGTCCACTTCTTCCGCGCTCCATGACAAGCGGATGGCGTTTTGGCTCATTTCCAAGCCCGATGTTGCCACGCCGCCTGCGTTGGATGCTTTGCCAGGGGCGTAGAGAATTTTGGCTTGGGTAAACGCTTCCACCGCGCCCAAAGTGGAAGGCATATTCGCGCCTTCGGCAACGCATTGCACGCCGTTTGCCAATAGGGTTTTGGCGGCGGCTTCGTCCAATTCGTTTTGGGTGGCGCAAGGCAGCGCGATGTCGCAAGGCACGCCCCATGGTTTTTGGTCGGCGAAGTATTCCAAGCCTTGCTCTTTGGCATACACCGACAGGCGTTCGCGGCGTTCGTTTTTCAGTTCCAGCAGCGCGGCAACGTGCGCTTCGGTCATGCCGCTGTCGGGGAATTTCACAAAGCCGTTGGAATCGGACACGGTGAGCACTTTTGCGCCCAGTTGGATGGCTTTTTCGCAGGCGTATTGGGCAACGTTGCCGCTGCCTGAAATCACCACGCGCTTGCCGGCCAACTGTTCGCCGCGTGTGTGCAGCATGGATTGGGCGAAATACACGCAGCCGTAGCCCGTGGCTTCGGGGCGAATCAGGCTGCCGCCGTATGCCAAGCCTTTGCCTGTTAGCACGGAAGCAAATTCGTTGCGCACGCGTTTGTATTGCCCAAATAGATAGCCGATTTCGCGCCCGCCCACGCCAATATCGCCTGCTGGCACGTCTAAATCTGCGCCGATATGGCGGGCAAGCTCGGTCATAAAGGCTTGGCAAAAGCGCATCACTTCGCCATCGGATTTGCCTTTGGGGTCAAAATCGGAGCCGCCTTTGCCGCCGCCCATGGGCAAGGTGGTGAGCGCGTTTTTGAAGACTTGTTCAAAAGCGAGAAATTTCAATACGCCTAAATCAACGGTGGGGTGAAAGCGCAAGCCGCCTTTGTAAGGCCCGATGGCGGAATTCATTTGAATGCGATAGCCACGGTTTACTTGCACATTGCCCTTGTCGTCCACCCAAGACACGCGAAACATAATTACGCGCTCGGGCTCAACCAAGCGTTCCAGCAAGCCATGCTGCAAGTATTTGGGATTTTTTTCCAAAAATGGTTTCAGGCTGCCAAACACTTCTTCAACGGCCTGATGAAACACGGCTTGATTAGGGTCGCGTTGTTTAATTGTTTGAAATAGCGTATTTAAATCGCTCATTTAAGTCTCCTTACTAACAGGTTGGAAAGCGGCTACTATACTAATGTTTAAAATCGTTTGCAAATCTTAACAATAGCCTTGCATCGCTTGTCGCTGCAATATTAGGCAGCCTGAAAAGGCTAGGGCGAGCGGATAATGATTTTCGCGGCGGATTATGTGTTAGAAAATAACAAATATAGGGCAAAATTTGCGCGTTTATGCTTTTTGTAAAATAACATTGTTAGCACGATTGGCGTTTTCAGGCTGCCGCTCTCTTGCCATCGCCGCGCGGGGCGCAATGTTAAAATAGCGCAATTGTTTGTTTAGCCAAAGGCAGCCTGAAAACCATGTCTGATTTATTCTCCCAAGCCCCCGCCGCCCCCCTTGCCGAACGCCTGCGCCCGCAAAGCCTAGACCAAGTGCTGGGGCAGGAACATTTAACCGCCGCAGGCAAGCCGCTGGCCGTTGCGCTGGCAAGCGGCGAGCCGCATTCCATGATTTTGTGGGGCAGCGCGGGCATCGGCAAAACCACGTTGGCACGGATTGTGGCGCAGGGTTTTGACGCGCAGTTTTTGCCCATTTCCGCCGTGTTTTCGGGCGTGAAAGAAATCCGCGAAGCCATCAGCCAAGCCGAAATGGCATGGCAGCGCGGCAAGCGCACGATTTTGTTTGTGGACGAAGTGCACCGCTTTAACAAAGCCCAGCAAGATGCCTTCTTGCCGCACGTGGAAAGCGGGCTGATTACCTTTATCGGCGCGACCACCGAAAACCCCTCGTTTGAAGTGAACGCCGCGCTGCTCTCCCGCGCCCAAGTCTATACGCTCAAACCGCTTAACCCCGAATCGCTCGCCCAGCTGTGCGATAAGGTTTTCAGGCTGCCTGAAAACGCGCAAATAAGCATCACGCCCGAAGCGCAGCAGCTGATTATCCAACACGCCGACGGCGACGCACGGCGGTTGCTCAACACGCTGGAACAAATCATCCGCGCCGCGCACACGCAACACATCGCCGAAATCAACAGCGAGCTGGTGGCGCAAACGCTCGGCAGCCAACTGCGGCGCTTTGATAAAGGCGGCGAAGCGTTTTACAACCAGATTTCCGCGTTGCACAAATCCGTGCGCGGCTCGCATCCCAACGCCGCACTGTATTGGTTTTGCCGCATGATAGACGGCGGTGCAGACCCGCGCTATTTGGCGCGGCGCATCGTGCGCATGGCATGGGAAGACATCGGCTTGGCAGACCCGCGCGCGCTGCAAATTGCCAACGATGCAGCGGCAACCTATGAACGGCTAGGCAGCCCCGAGGGCGAATTGGCATTGGCGCAGGCGGTGCTTTATTTGGCGGCGGCGGCAAAATCCAACGCAGGCTATATGGCGTTTAAGCAAATGCGCCAGTTTGTGCGCGAACATGGCAGCGCAGCCGTGCCCGTGCACCTGTGCAACGCGCCCACCAAGCTGATGAAAGAACTCGGCTACGGGCGCGATTACCGCTACGCGCACGATGAACCCCATGCCTACGCGGCAGGCGAAACCTATATGCCCGACGGCATGGACGAGCCTGATTTTTACCAGCCAACGGATCGGGGCTTGGAGATTAAGATTGGCGAGAAACTGGCTTGGTTGCGGGGGTTGGACGAAGCGGCGCAGGGCGAAGATGGCGAATAAACGTTTTAGCTTCGCAGAAGCTCGTAAACTCGCTTTCAGGCTGCCTTTGCCGATTGAGGCAGCCTGAAAAATCGTATCCAATCAATAAATCATTCGCAGCCATGCCAAACGCTTTTCAGGTGTTGGAAAAGGTCGCGTTGTTTACACTTTTTCAGGCTGCCTAGCTTTCGTTTTTTGGCTGCATGATGATTTAGCAGCTTTCGCAGATTATCAAGAACCATGCGGCTTCGCCGTGCCTTGCGGCATTCTTGACAACCTGCGAAACCCGCCAAATTTGTCTGCATCCAAAATCCGAAAAGTGTAAACAACGCTGTTGATTTCCACATTTAATGCACCATTTGGCGACGAGCTGTCGCCGCTCCATCTGCTGCTGAGCTTTGGTCAATGTGGCTCAAACAATCAGGCAGCCTGAAAATGCGTTTCCCCATTTTCAGGCTGCCTTTGGTTTGCGCGGCGGTTAATTACCGTTTTCGCTCACATCCGTCATCAACACAATATCCACGCTATCCGTTTTGCTATCAATCGCTTGCAAAAAGCTTTGGAAATGCGCGCTGGCGTTGTGGCTATCCACCGCTGCTTGGTCTTGCCAAGTTTCCACAAACACTAAGCGGTTGGCGTTTTGCAAATCTTGGTGCAAATCGTAGCGCAGGTTGCCCGCTTCGGCGCGGCTTTTGCCCACCAAATCGCGGAACACGGCCAGCAATTCGGCGCGGCTTTCAGGTTTAACAACAAGGGTGGCAACGATTTTAATGCTCATGGTGTTTACTCCATTGGGGGTTGGGAAAGGGGATTTTGGCTTTTCAGGCTGCCTAAACATTGCGGCAGCCTGAAAGGCAAGACGGGCGAAATTCTAACACATCGCCGCGCAGGCAGCGCATCACGCCCACTCCGCCAACGCTTCGCGCAGCGCATCCAAGCCCGCGCCGCTTGATGCCGACACGCGCACGGCAACGGTTTGCCCCGCCGTGTTTTTCAGGCTGCCTGCCAGTTGCTCAGCTGCGGGCAGCAAGTCTATTTTGTTGTACACCAAAATCTGCGGAATTTTATCGGCGTGGATTTCGGCTAACACGGCGTTCACGTCTTCAATCTTGCGCTCGTGTTCGGGGTCTGATGCGTCCACAATGTGCAGCAACACGTTTGCCAGCGCGGTTTCTTCCAGCGTGGCAGAAAAGGCGGAGACGAGCTTGTGCGGCAAATCCTGCACAAAGCCCACGGTGTCGGTCAAGATGATGCTGGCTTCGGGATTGAGATACAGCCGCCGCGCGGTGGTGTCCAGCGTGGCGAACAGTTGGTCTTTGGCGAATACGTCGGATTTGGTGAGACGGTTGAACAGGGTGGATTTGCCGGCGTTGGTGTAGCCCACGATGGCAAAGGTTTTCAGGCTGCCTGAAAGGCGGGATTTGCGCCGCGTTTCGCGTTGCTTTTTCACGTTGGCAAGCTGGCGTTTGAGCGCGGTGATTTTGGTTTGAATCAGGCGGCGGTCGGTTTCCAACTGGGTTTCGCCCGGGCCTTTTAAGCCGATGCCGCCTTTTTGGCTTTGCAAATGCCCGTAGCCGCGCACCAAGCGGCTGGATAGATGGGTGAGCTGGGCGAGTTCCACTTGCAATTTGCCTTCTTGCGATTGGGCGCGCTGGGCGAAGATGGCGAGTATCAGCCCCACACGGTCTAGCACGCGGCATTGCAGGGTGCGTTCCAGATTGCGCTCTTGGGTGGGCGACAGCTCGTGGTTGAAAATCACAAGCTGGATGTCGTGTTGCTTGACCAAATCGGCGAGTTCTTCGGCTTTGCCCGTGCCCACGAATAGCGCGGTGTGCGGCTTGTCGCGCTTGCTGGTTTCGCTGCAAACCAATTCGCCGCCTGTGGCGCGCACCAGCTCGGCAGCTTCGGCGCAGGCAGCCTGAAAACTGCGCTCGCGCGTTTGGCTGCTGCCCGAATATTGGTCGGACAGCAACACGGATACCAGCATGATGCGCTCGGCTTGGGCTAGGGTTTTGTTGGCGGTGTGGGGCATGGTTTGCTCCTTTTAGGCTGCGTTTGGGTTTTTCAGGCTGCCTTTGGCGTATCGTGCGCGGCTTGCTGCCAAGCGCGGGCTTGTTGGATAAAGGTTTGCGTTTCTTCGTCGTTGGCAAAAATGCTGGCGGGCAGAACAATCAGGCTGCTGCCCAAACTCAGTAACACGTCGTTGCCCAGCGGTTCTATGTATTGGACGGCTGCCCAACCGGTGAAACTGTCGCTCAAATTATCCGCGTATTGCTGGCGGATGCCGTTTTCATCGGTGTGGAAGGTGCTGGGGAAAGCGGGCAAGCCTTGGGCGTAGAAGCGGCGGTAAAAACATTTCGCCCAAATGTATTGCGCGAGCAAGCCGGTGAACAGCATGGCAAGCAGCAGGGCGATGATGTAACGGGAATGGCTGCGCACTTGCCCGTAGATATCTTCGGGCAGGTAATCCCACAACAGGGCAAACGCGGCTTGGTGGTGATGCCAGATGGCGGTGTAGCACGCCAGAAGAATGAGTATTTGCGCGGATTTGATGAGATAGAAACGGCGTTTTTGCAGGCGCACATGGTTGCGCAGCAGTTGGGCGGAGCCGCGCAGATAAAGCTCGGGACAGGGGGGAACGGTGTAATCGAATGAGCGGGACATGGTTTTCCTTTGCGTATCGTTTAGGCAGCCTGAAAGACGGTAGCGGGCAACTGCGTTTCAGGCTGCCTTATGGTTTGCAAAATCGTTCGCAAAATAATCAGCAAAAGGCAGCCTGAAATCTTGTTTACGCCCCCTTGCGCTGGAACACGGCGGCGAAAAAGCCGTCTGTGTTGTGCGTGGCGGTGTCTAGGCGCAGGTATTTGCCCGTGTTGAGCGGAATTTTTTGCGCGGCGAGCAGTTCGCTGCAATCCAGTAGTTCAAAATCGGGGTGGGTTTGCAGGAAGTGCTCGGCTTGGTTTTCGTTTTCTTCAGGCAGGATGCTGCACGTGGCGTAAACCAGCCGCCCGCCTGCGCGCACGAGTTCGGCGGCGGCGCGCAAGATGCTTTGCTGTTGGGTTTGCAAATTGGCGAGGGTTTCGGGCGATTGGCGGTATTTGAGGTCGGGATTGCGGCGCAGCGTGCCCAGCCCCGAGCAGGGCGCGTCCACTAACACGCGGTCGGCTTTGCCAGCGAGCCTTGCGATGCGCGGGTCGGTTTCGCTGTGGATTTTTTCGGGGTGGATGTTGGTTAAGCCTGCGCGGGTCATGCGTGGTTTAAGGTTGGCAAGGCGTTTTTCGGAAACGTCAAAGGCGTAGATGCGCCCTTTGTTTGCCATTTGCGCGCCGATGGCTAGGGTTTTACCGCCTGCGCCTGCGCAAAAATCCACGATGATTTCGCCGCGTTTGGCGTTAACCAGCTGGGCGAGCAGTTGGCTGCCTTCGTCTTGCACTTCTATGGTGCCGTCTAAAAACAGCGGGTGTTGGTTGAGCGCGGGCTTGTTGGGGAAGCGGATGCCGTGTGGGGCGAGCGGGGTGGCGATGGCTTGGGGGTAGTCGGCTTGCAGTTGGGCGAGGGCTTTGTCGCGCTTGCTGTTGAGGGTGTTCACGCGCACATCCAGCGGGGCGGGCTGGGCGACGCTGCGCCCGAAGGCGAGGATTTGTTCATCGGTGTAGTGTTGTTGCAAACGGGCGATGAGCCAGTTGGGCAGTTCGGCGGCGGTGTTGAGGCAGCCTGAAAATTCGTTTTTGCGAGCTTTCAGGCTGCTGAGAAATTCTTTTTCGTTGTCGTCTTGGTTGAGCAAATCTTCAATCTGGCTGATGTTTACGCTGCGTCCGAGAATAAGCGCGGCGAGTGCGGCTTTGCGCGATTGCGCGGCGGGGCGGCGCAGGGCGGTGGCGATTTTTTGATAATGGCGGATGGCGGCAAAGGCGGTTTCGGCGATTTCGTGGCGGTCGTTGCGCCCGAGTTTGCGGTGGTTGCGTAGATAGTTGGATAGGACGACATCGGCGGGTTGCTCGAAGGTGAGCATTTGGGCAAGAACGGCGGCGGTGTGGGTGAGTTGGGTGGGGGTCATGGTGGTTTGGGGTTATGGGGTTGGAAAGGGGGTGTATTTTAACTGGTTTGCTGGGGGTGGTTGTGGGGAAGTTTGGTTTGGGCTGCGGCTGGGGTTTTCTGAACGGCAGCCTGAAATTCAATCTATTTAGACTAAAAGAACCGTTTGATGCGATAGCAAACGTTTTGGTTTTTTCAGGCTGCCTTGTGGGGATTTGTGGCAGCCTGAAAATGGGTTGGGGCGGTGAGGGTGCGTCGTCAATTGTTTATTAAGTTTATTAAACAGGGTATGGCTGGTTTGCCTAGACAAAATGTCGGCGAGCCGCCAATGTTCCATTGTGGTGGTCTTCAGGCTGCCTTGTGTGGCAAGGAATATGGGTAAACAGTGGCAGCCTGAAAATGTAAACAAGGCAGAGTGGGCTAAATGTGATGCTAAACGGTAGGCGTTTTCAGGCTGCCTTGTGGGAATTGTTTAAGGCAGCCTGAAAATAAAAGAAACTCGGTTAAGCAATGTAAAGAAAACAGTGCTTCAAATATTTTCAGGCTGCCTTTTGGGGGCGCCATTAAGGCAGCCTGAAAACCTTTATCGCCAACAAATCAACCCAACAATTCAACAATGTTCCAACTGATAGACGGTAACAAATTCCTGCGTTTGCTGCGGCGCCAGTTGAATTAAGCCGATTTGGTTGTTGAAGGCATCGGGCGCGCTGCTTAGGTTTTCCAGCGCGATGCTATCGCGCGCGGGCGGCGTGTAGGCTTGCACAAAGGGGTAGCTCGCTTCGGGCGTGATGCTCAATTGAACGCGCTCGCCTTGCAGGATAACGGCGGGCTGGGCGAAATCGGGGGTGAGCACGAAGCAGTTGTCCAGCTCGGTTTGGGCGATGGGTGCACTTTGGGCGAAGGGGTTGCTGGCGATGGTTTCGCCTGTGGGCAGCATGTGGTTGTTAAAGGCGAGTTGTTGTTGGCTGCGGATGAAGAGTTGCCAGTTTGCCATGTCGCCGTCCACGGCAAAATAGGGGTGCCAGCCGTCGGCAATGGGGATAACGCTGTCGCTCAGGTTGCGCACTTGGCTGCGGATGTGGAGCTTGCCGTTTGCTTCCAGCGTGTAGCGCACTTGAATTTGGTAGGCAAACGGATAGCCGCTGTCTTCGCTGCGATAGGTGTGGGCGAGCGTGATGCTGGCGCTGTCGGCGCTGCTGTGGCTGCTTTGCAGTTGGAACGGCGCGTCAAACAGTAAGCCGTGGATGGCGCTGTCGCCCAGCAGGAATTTACTTATGGTTTTCAGGCTGCCTTGATGGCTGTATTGCGCGTTATCCAAGCGGCAAACAAAGGGGCTGAGCTTGGCGCTGCGAAAGAGTTGAGTGATGGTTTGCTGCGCGTTTTGCGGCGATGAATAGGCGGCAATCACGTTGTGCCATTGCCCGTTTGCTTGGTGGATGGCAAAGCGGTTGAGCAGCGCGCCAAAGGGGTAGATTTCCACTTGGTATTGCGCGTGGGCGATTTGGATGGTTTCGGGGGTGATGTGTATGGAAAAAGCCATGTGGATTCCTTTACAAGTTGTTTGCGGATGATGCGACGGGCGGGAGTTTAGCAGGTTTGGGCAGCCTGAAAACTGCGGGGTACGATGAAGTGTAAACAATGCGGTGAACAAGATGGGTTGTGCGCGAAGAAACGCTTTTCAGGCTGCCTTTGCGGTAAGGGTTAATAAAGATTGCGGCAGCCTGAAAACGCCAATTGCCCAGAGCCAATCCGCAATCCTGTAAACAAAAAAATCGCCAAAAGCAGTTTTCAGGCTGCCTTTGGCGATGGGTTTAACATCTAGTCTTCAAAGAACGCGTTTGCCGCATCATCGCCGTTGCTGCGGCTGCGGCTTGGCGTGTTGCTTTGCACAGGGCGCAATTCGCGCTCGCCCGCGCCGCTGTCGTTATCAACAGGCGACAAGTCTTGCTCTTGCGCTTTGGGCGGGTTCAGCGGACGCACCACTTCGGGTTGGTCGGTGGTGTTATCCAACGGCAAGTGCTCATCGGTGGTTTGGCGTTCTTTCAAGTACACTTCGCCATCGCGTTTCACCACGCCTTTGGGTTCAACAAACTTGCTCACAGGCTTGCCTTTAAGGGCAAAGCGCATATAGTTTATCCACATAGGCAGCGCAATTTTGCCGCCAAACGCGCCTTTGCCAATGGTGCGCGGCTTGTCGTAGCCAATGTAAACAGCGGTTACGATTTTAGGCGTGTAGCCCACAAACCAAGCGTCTTTAAAGTCGTTGGTTGTGCCCGTTTTGCCCGCAATATCGCTGCGACCGAGCGCGTTGGTTGCCGCGCCCGTGCCTTTGGTGGCAACGTCGTGCAAGAGAGAAGTCATCACATAAGCATTGCGCGGGTCAATCACTTGCGGCGCGGTTTTGCCCGCCACCAAAGGCTGCATTTCGGCGCGCAAATTGTCTTTGCTGTCGTAAATCTTATCAATCACATAATGGGCAACTTTGTAGCCGCCGTTGGCAAACACAGCATAGCCTTCCGCCATTTGCATCGGCGTAACCGAAGCCGTACCCAGCGCAATAGACAGCGCAGGCGGGATTTGGTCTGCTGTAAAGCCAAAGCGTTGCACATAAGCGCGCAAATAGCTCACGCCCATCGCTTGCGCAATCCGCACCGATACCGTGTTTTTAGACCACGTTAAGGCTTGGCGCAGCGTAATCATGCCCGAATAAGTGCCGTCCGAGTTTTGCGGCGACCAGCCACGAATCGTAATCGGCGCATCGTTTACCAGCGTAGAAGCAGTAAAGCCTTTGGACAGCGCCGCCGAGTAAACAAACGGCTTAAAGGCAGAACCAGGCTGGCGCATACTTTGCGTTGCACGGTTAAACGTCTTGCTGTGGAAATCATAACCGCCCACCAAAGCCTGCACCGCGCCCGTTTGCGCATCAATAGAAACCAGCGCGCCTTGAATTTCAGGCTGCTGTGTAACCGTCCAACTGCCGTTTTTCAGCTTCATCACACGAATCACCGAGCCGACTTTAATCGCCTTATCGCCCAGCTTTTTATTGCCGATTGCGTTGCGCGCGATGCCCATGTCGCCTATTTTCAAAGTCGCCTTTTTGCCCCCTTGCATATAAGCCACAATCCCCTGTTTGCCCGCTTCAATCACCACCGCAGGCACCATCCCCTCAACGGTATAAGTGTTGGCAAGAAATTGCTCCGCCGCATCTTCAATGTCTTCGGGTTCAACCGAGCTAAAATCCAACTGCTGTTCCGCGCCCGCATAAGCACGCCCTGCGCTCAAACTGCGCAAAGTGTTGCGCAGTGCAGTCGTTGCCGCTTTTTGGTTTGCCACGCTCACGGTGGTGTAAACCTTCAAGCCTTTGGTGTACGCATCTTCGCCATAGCGTTCAAACAACTCTTGACGCGCCATTTCCGCCACATACAACGAATTTTGGTCCACATCCACGCGATAACGTTCATACGTTAATTGCTCGTTTAACGCCGCCGTGCGCTCGGCTGGTGTAATCATGTTCAATTCCACCATATTGTTCAAAATATACTCTTGACGCAAACGCGCACGCTCGGGGTTCACAATCGGGTTAAAAGTAGAAGGCGCTTTGGGCAGCCCCGCCAAAATGGTGGCTTCCGCCAGCGTTAAATCGCGCACTTCTTTATTGAAATACACTTTCGCCGCCGAAGCGAAACCATAAGCGCGTTGCCCCAAATAAATTTGGTTGAAATACAGCTCCAAAATTTGGTCTTTGGTCAGCGTTTTTTCAATTTTATAAGCCAACAAGGCTTCGTTGAATTTGCGCGTCATCGTGCGTTCATTGGTCAAATAAAAATTACGCGCCACTTGCTGCGTAATCGTACTTGCCCCTTGTTTTGCGCCGCCGGAAGCATTGCTAATCGCCGCGCGAATCACGCCGATGACATCCACGCCCCAGTGTTCGCGGAAACGTTTGTCTTCTGCCGCAATCACTGCGTTTTTCAAAACCTCGGGAAATTGGTCAATTGTTGTAAAGGCACGTTTTTCATCACCATAAGAACCAATCACCACACCTTCAGACGAATAAATCGTTAAAGGCTCGTGCGGTTGGTAGTATTTCACCGCATCCAGCGGCGGAAGTTTCGGGTATGTGACTAAAATTGCAACAGTCACCAAACCGACTGCAAATAGGAATAAACCTAATAACAGCCCCAAAAACGTCGTAATCAATTTCTTAATCATAAAATTTCTCGCAGCGATAATGCACAAAATCGCCATGTGTTTTTTTAAATAAAGTAAAATATCGCATGAATTTGTTATTGGATGAAAACCAAAGCGACAAATGACATTATAAATGTTTTATGCGTTAGGTAAGGACTTAAAATCATGCGCTCAAAGAAAACTGAGAAAAAAACTAGTAATAAGAAAGCTATGGCCACATCAGGGCGTAGCGTGATTGGTGTAGATATTAGCCCAAGCCATATTCGTATGGTGCAACTATCTGGTCGCCAATTAAGTCAAGTTCAGCTTGAAAAATATGCAATTACTCCCCTGCCAGCAAACGTGGTTTCAGGTGGCGAAGTCGTAGATTTTGATCAGCTTGTCTCTCATTTGCAACAGTGTTACAGCAAAATGAAAACAAATTGCAAATACGCCAATATCGCTTTGCCAGCAAGCGCAGTAACTATTGAGGAGAATCTGCGCTTCATCCCAGAGGGCAGCAATATGACACTGCAAGAGTTTGTTGAGCTGGAAGTAGCAAATATCGGTTCTCTTGATGAAATGAATTACGACTGGCAAGTTTTGTCAGGCAATCCAGGCGGCGAGCAAACGGTTCTAATGGTTGCAGCCAAAAAAGAAGCGGTTGAGCGCGCAACAGATTTGCTGGATGAAGTAGGCATCAAAGCTACTAATGTTGATGTGGATATTTTTGCCGTTGCTAATGCTTTTGCTTATGCAGATATGCAAAATGGCGACAGCTTTGGTCGTCAACGCATCGCGCTGTTTGATATTGGTGATACCGTATTGAAAGCGCTTATCGTAGAAAATGGACAGATTCTTTACAAACAAGAAAGCAATTTCGGTTTAGAACAATTGGTTCAATCTGTGCAACGTGCTTATCAAGTAACCGATGGCGAAGCCTTGGCAATGATTACAGGCGAGATGAAGCGTCCTGATGATTATAAAGCAATGGTGGTAGATGGCTTTAACGCACAAATTGCCCAAGAAGTTCAACGTGTGATGCAGTTCTTTTATGCAACGCAAAATATGGACAGTATGTCTAATGTTAAACATATTTACATTAGCGGCAGCGGTTGTGCAGCGCCAGGTATTTCCGAAGTTGTGTATGCACAAACAAATATTGCAACAGAACAATTAAATCCAGCTTCTTTTGCAAACAATAAGCTAAAAGGTGATGGCGCACGATTTGAAAAAGATGCAGCATCATTAACAACAGCATTCGGTTTAGCTTTGAGGGGGTTAGTATAAAATGAACTTAATTAAAATTAACTTATTGCCATATCGCGAGATATTGGAGCAAAAGCAAAAGAAACAATTTCAGCTGGTTATGGCTCTTGGCGTGATAGCAGGTGGTGTTGCGGCATTCTTAATTTGGGGTGCATTGGCAGCTTTAATCTCAAACCAAGAAGGTAGAAACGAAGAGCTGCATGGTGGTATCAAAGAGCTTGATGCGCAAATTGTAAAAGTTAAAGACTTGCAAGCGCAAAAACAAAGTTTCTTGGAGCGTAAGCAAAAAGTTGAAGAGTTAGATAATAAACGATTTGAAGGTGCGCGAATCGTTGATACAGTCAATCAACTTGTTCCAGAAGGTGCTTATTTAACAAGCATTCAAAATATTGGCGGCAATAATGCATCAATCAGCAATACTTACACCTTGGTAGGTAAAGCGATTAGCGATAATAAAGTTGCTATGTTTATGACTGCATTACCAAGTACAGGTGTGTTTGATACGCCTAAATTGGATAGCATCAACAAAACAGATAACGGACAAGAATTTAAGATTACTGCGAATTTGTTAGAGCAGAAAAAAATAACAACAGCGCAATCTTCAGTATCTGCTAAGTCAACGGCAACATCCGCATCAGCTTCTGCGGCATCAACAACAGAATAAGGTGATTAGAATGAATTTAAATGAAATTCAATGGGATAAGCTCCATTTGCAAAGTAAAGCGGTGCAATTTCTATTGGCAGCAGCCGTCGCTGCTGTGATTGTGGTTGCTGGTTATTTTGTGTTGTTCCAAGGTCAATGGGATGAATACAAAGAAAAACAAGCAGAAGAGGTTAAGCTCAAAGAAGAGTTTGAAACCAAGAGTGTTCAGGCTGCTAGCTTAGATAATCTAAAAAAAGAGTTGGAGCTTATTGAGGCATCTTTGGATGTATTGTTAAAGCAATTGCCTACATCAGCTGAAATTCCAACGCTTATTCAAGAATTGCACCAAGCGGCTGCTAAAAATAATCTAACCATGACCAATGTAACACCTGGTGATCCAGTAGCAGAAAAACCTATTGAGCGCTTGCCAATTGCTATTGCGGTTTCTGGTAGCTATGAACAACTTTCTCAGTTTATTCGTGATGTTGGCAAAATGTCTCGTATTGTTACATTGGCTAATATTAATCTTTCAAGCACGAATAAATCTGCAAAAGATGATGGTAGTAAGCTAACGCTTTCAGCGACTGCTAATACATATAAAGCCATGGATCTTTCCAAAGAAGCAAAAGCTGCTTCTGCTGCTAGTCAAGCAGAATAATGAATGTGTAAGAATAGGAAATGACAATGAAAGCAAAACTTTTATTATTATCATCTATTATTTTGCTATCTGCTTGTTCAGAAGAGGGTGGAAATTTGCAAGAATGGATGAACCAGAAAAAAATGGAGGCGAAAAACAAGGTGCGTCCTGTTGAAGAGCCTGCTAAATTAGAGCCGGTTGCATACTTCCCGCCAGAAGTATCGGGTCCAAATGCGTTTAGTACACAAAGATTGCGCGCAGCGTATCAAAATTCGCAAATTCCTGATTTAAATAGACCTAAAGAATTGCTAGAAAACTATAGCTTGGAAAATCTAAACTATGTGGGTTCTATTGGTACTGGTAAAGCATTATCTGCAATGATTGAAGTTGAGGGGCATGTTTATACAGTTAATGTTGGTAATCATGTTGGACAAAACTTTGGTCGGATTGTTCGGATTACTCCTGATGAAATTAAAGTTGTAGAAGTAGTTGAAGACGCATCAGGTAATTGGGCGAATAGGGAAACAGAAATATTTTTAAATGATTCTGGTAATTCAGGTAAATAAATCATCAGATTGTAATCTTTAAGAGGCTTAAATTATGAAAAAGAATTCAGTAAAAGTTTTATCGGCACTTGTAGCAGGCTTGCTCGCGCAAGTTGCTTATGCTGGCAGCATTACCGATATTAAAGTATCTGTTTTGCCTAATAAACAGCGTGTCATCAAGTTCAAATTCAATAAGGATGCGGTAGAGCCAACAGGTTTCATCACTTCCTCTCCTGCTCGTATTACATTAGATTTTGCAAATACAGATCTGAAAGTAAAACAACCTACTTTAACCTTTAACGACAGCTTGCTTAACCAAATCGTAACCGCCGAGGGTGAAGGCAGCACTCGTGTATTGTTGGGATTGGGGCAAGAAGGTCAATACAATGTTCAGGTTAAAGGCAATGAAGTTTGGGTTCAATTGAGCGAGGCAAGCTCATCTAACTCTGCGCCAGTAAGCGCTACTCCTGTTGCAAGAACTGCGCAAGCACAAGGCGCTTATTCTGCTACACCTTTCAATATTGATTTCCACAAAGGTGGTAACAACTCTGGCGTGGTTGAATTTGCATCAAACTTTACGGGTGAGCCGCAAGTTCGCTCACAAAGCGATCGCTTGGTTATTACGTTGAAAAACTATCCATTGCCAACGCAAGCACAACGCAATCTAGACGTAACAGATTTTTCTACGCCTGTTCGCACTATTAGCGTGCGCCGAGTAGGTAACGATACGCAAATCACTTTGCGCAACCAAGGCACATGGAAACACACCATCACAGGTAAAAATGGTCGCCAAAGCATTCAAATTACACCCACCAAAAATGTTACTTCATTGGGCGTTGGTGCGGGCAAAACCAAACAAAAATTCACAGGCAAACGCATCTCTCTTGATTTCCAAAATGTTGATGTGCGAACTGTTTTGCAAATTTTGGCAACAGAATCAGGCATGAACATTGTGGCTAGCGACAGCGTTCAAGGCAAAATGACGCTTTCATTGAAGGATGTGCCTTGGGATCAAGCGCTGGATTTGATTTTGGATGCACGTGAATTAGATTCACGCCGTGTGGGCAATATCATCAATGTTGCGCCTCGTGCTGAAATGTTGGCACGCGATAAAGCGGAATTGACAGCGCGCAAAGAATTGGATGATTTAGGTCCGCTGTTTTCTCAAAGTTTTCAATTGAAATATAAAAACGTTGAAGAATTTAAGAAAATTCTTCGCATTACTGATTCAGGAAGCTCATCAGGCAGTTCCAATAACAGCATCTTGACTTCTCGCGGTAGTGCATTGATTGATCCCGCAACCAACACATTGATCATCAATGATGTGCAATCTGTGATCCAAAAATTTAATGCGTTGATTGAAGAGCTGGATGTGCCTGCTCGCCAAGTTATGGTGGAAGCGCGCATTGTTGAAGCATCCGATACCTTGTCTCGCGAATTGGGTGTGAAATTTGGTGCAGGTCGTAATGGTAGCACTTCATGGGGTAACAATTGGAATAATGGTATTGAACGAAATTCTCGTTATGCTAGAAGTGGAAGCTCTGGTTCTAATGGAATTCCATTTGCACCTAACGTGAATCTCCCTGTTGCATCTGCTGTGGGTTCAATTGCCGTTGTGCGTTCATTTAGCTCTGGTGTTTTAGGTTTGGAATTGACTGCTGCTGAAACCGAAGGTCGCAGTAAAACCATTTCTACGCCTCGCGTTTTAACGCAAGATCGCCAAGAGGCTGAAATCAAACAAGGTTATCAAGTGCCTTACACCACGCGCGATAGTGATGGCAGCACCACTACATCATTTAAAGATGCTGTGATGAGCTTGAAAGTGTTGCCACGCATTACGCCTGATAACAAAATTATCATGGACGTTACGATCAACAAAGATACGCCTGATAACACTTACCAAAGCTCAGAAGGCGAGCCAAGCATCCGCACTCAATCTGTGAAAACACAAGCGATGATTGAAGATGGTGGCACTTTGGTTGTGGGCGGTGTATATCAAGAAGTGATTCAAAATAACCTGAAAAAAGTACCTGTGTTGGGTGATTTGCCTGTGTTGGGTAATTTGTTCAAGAGCCGTTCGCGTAACAATAGCCGCAATGAATTGCTGTTCTTCATTACACCTCGCATTATGGGTAGCGAAACCAGCGTAATGCGCTACTAATATGATGTAAAAAATCTGCATATTATGCAAATTTAAGTTAAAATTGCCTGCTATGGACTATATAGCAGGCAATTTATTTTTGGTGGGTTTGATGGGGGCAGGGAAAACCACGCAAGGCAAACGGCTGGCGCGACATTTGAATCGCTCTTTTTTTGATAGCGATCAGGTGATTTGTGAGCGCACGGGTGTCAATATTCCAACCATTTTTGAAATGGAGGGGGAGGATGGTTTTCGCCATCGGGAAAGCAATATCATCAACGAATTAACAGCGTTGCCAAATATTGTGTTGGCAACGGGCGGTGGGGCGATTTTGCGGGAGCAGAATCGGGATTATTTAAGGCAACGCGGTTTGGTGGTTTATTTGCATGTGCAGCCTGAAACGCTGTTTGAGCGCGTGGGCAAGGATAGAAACCGCCCGCTGTTGCAGGTGCAAGATGCGTTGGCGAAGTTTCGGGATTTGTATCGGGCGCGGGATGCAATTTATCGGGAAACGGCGCATATTGTGATTGAAGTGGGGGCGGAGGATTGCCAAGCGACGTTTGAGCAGATTTTGAAGTGTGCATCGGAATATGAAAGAAGTCTTGCATAATTTGATGGTGGATGCGCCATCGCATCGTTATCCGATTTATATTGGCAGCAGCATTTTTGCGGATTTTGTGTTGCTTAAAGCGCATATTGGCAAAAAGGTGGCGATTGTTACCAATGATGTGGTGGCGCCGCTTTATTTGGAGAAGCTGCAAAAGGTGTTGCAAGACAATGGGGTGGATGCGGTGGCGATTGTGTTGCCCGATGGCGAGCAGCACAAAAACCATGATGCGCTGAATTTGATTTACGATGGTTTACTGCGCCATCATGCGGATCGCAAGACCACGATTATCGCGCTGGGAGGCGGTGTGATTGGCGATATGGCGGGCTTTGCGGCGGCGACTTATCAGCGCGGTATTCCGTTTGTGCAGGTGCCGACTACGTTGTTGAGCCAAGTGGATTCTTCGGTGGGCGGGAAAACGGCGATCAATCATCCGTTGGGCAAGAATATGATTGGGGCGTTTTATCAGCCGCAGGCGGTGTTTGCGGATTTGGATACGTTGGATACGCTGCCTGAGCGCGAGCTATCGGCGGGGATGGCGGAAGTAATTAAGTATGCGCTGTTGGGCGATGCGAATTTTTTGCAATGGCTGGAAGCGAATATGGCGGCGTTGATGGGGCGCGATAAGGCTTTGTTGGCGCAGGCGGTGTTGCATTGTTGCCAGATGAAGGCGGCGATTGTGGCGCAGGATGAAACGGAGCAGGGGGTGCGCGCGCTGCTGAATTTGGGGCATACATTTGGGCACGCGATTGAGGCGGAGATGGGCTATGGCACTTGGTTGCATGGCGAGGCGGTGGCGGCGGGCTGCGTGTTGGCGTGTGTGCTTTCGGAGCGTTTAGGCAGCCTGAAAACGGAAGATACGGCGCGGGTGCGGGCGATGATGCGGCTGGCGAAGTTGCCCGATGCGCCGCCTGTTTTTGCGTTTGAGCGCTGGCTGGCGCATATGCGGCATGATAAGAAGGTGGATGATGGCACGCTGAGGTTTGTTACTTTGGCGGCGCTGGGGCAGGCGGTTTTAACGCCTGTTGATGATGTGCAGATTTTGCGCGATGCGCTGCAATCTTTTATTTCTGAATGATGAGCCTGTTGGCAAGCTGGGCTGTTTTTAGGCAGCCTGAAAATAAGTTGGCGTAGTTGGGCTAGGCTTGCGCTACGCGGTTTTTAAATTTTTTGGAATACGACTATGACACAAGAAACGGCTTTGGGCGCGGCATTGAAATCGGCTGTGCAAACGATGAGCAAGAAAAAGCAAACGGATATGATTGCGGAGTATTTGTATAGCAAATATGACGTGTTTAAGCGGTTTAAACCGCTGGCGATTGGCATTGAGAAGGATTTGGTGGAAGCGTTGCCGCAGTTTGATGCGGTGCTGATTCATCGGGTGTTGTCTAACCATTGCCGTCGTCCGAAATATTTGAAAGCGGTGGCGCGTGGTGGCAAGCGGTTTAATTTGAACAATCGTTTTCAGGGGGAAGTGAGCGCGGAGGAGCAGCAATATGCGCTGTCGCAGCCGAATATTAAGGAGGCGATTGAGAAGCAGGATGCGCGCCGAGCGGAAGCGGCGGCTGCTAAGGCGGCGAAAGCGGAAGCGGAGCAGGGCGCGGCGGTTGAAGTGGCTGCGGCGGAGCATACGGAAACGGTTGGGGATTGAGTTTCAGGCTGCTTTTGCACAATAAGGCAGCCTGAAAGTGGTTTTCAGGCTGCCTATTTAGGTTTGAGTGATATAGGTAAATACCTTTACTCAATATGATTTTACGGTCTTGCATTTTGGCAATTAAATGCACGAGATACGGTAATGGATTTATATTCTGTTCTTGAAGTATGGTAACCACTAACTGAATTATTTGATGGAGGATTGCCTACATAAACATGACCCGCATTACCGTTTGTTGGAACTGAGCTAATTACTCTTTCAAAATGACAAGTTTTAACCCAAAAATTAAACGGAGAATATTGTTCTGAATGGTATCGCCAATTACCATAATATTCAGTTGGCGATGATGGTGCTGCATTATACGACCAAGCCATTGCAGTTGAACTCAGAACAGCCAAAGAAAGAGCGACAACAAAAGTAGATAAGGTTTGGGGCTGTACTAGATAAGCAGTCATGTTAGACTGCAAAAATGAATATAACT
>CAUSAW010000034.1:0-19066 GCA_963529725.1 uncultured Kingella sp.
GCGTAAAGAAGGCGTTTACTTGCGCGTTCTGAAAAACACATTGGCTCGTCGTGCGGTTGAAGGAACTTCTTTTGCAGCTTTGGCTGAACACATGGTTGGTCCATTGGTTTACGCAGCATCGGAAGATGCGGTAGCTGCTGCAAAAGTGCTGCACCAATTCGCGAAAAAAGATGACAAAATCATCATCAAAGCAGGTTCTTATAACGGCGATGTGCTCAACACGGCACAAGTGGGTGAATTAGCATCTATCCCAAGCCGTGAAGAATTGTTGTCCAAATTGTTGTTTGTTATGCAAGCGCCTGTTTCAGGTTTTGCGCGTGGTTTGGCAGCTTTGGCAGAGAAAAAAGAGAACGAAGCCGCGTAATTACGTTTTCGTGAACTTTGATTTTGTTTTTAAATTTTAATTTTACTCAATATTTTTAGGAGTTTAATAGCATGGCTATTACTAAAGAAGACATTTTGGAAGCGGTAAGCAACCTAACTGTAATGGAATTGAACGAGCTGGTTAAAGCTTTTGAAGAAAAATTTGGCGTATCTGCTGCGGCTGTAGCTGTTGCTGCTGGTCCTGCTGCTGGCCCTGCTGCTGGTGAAGCTAAAACTGAATTTGATGTAATTCTGGCTTCTGCTGGCGATCAAAAAGTTGGCGTGATTAAAGTGGTTCGCGCAATTACTGGCTTGGGTTTGAAAGAAGCTAAAGATTTGGTTGATGGTGCACCTAAAACACTTAAAGAAGGTGTTTCACAAGCAGAAGCTGATGACATCAAAAAACAATTGGAAGAAGCTGGCGCAAAAGTGGAAATCAAATAAGATTTCGTTACTTAGCGCAATGGGCTGGCAGTTTTACTGCCAGCCTTGTTGTGCTTTGAAGCTGTCTTTTATGCAAATTTACCAAAATTTACTTTTATTTTGTAAATGTGGGTAAATTTTTGGTAAAAGTGTATTTGGGCTGTTTGAGGCAGTCTGAAAAGATAGTTATTCATCTTGTTTGATAGGTTTGAATATTTGGGCTCTTCTGTTTTCAGGCAGCCTGAAATTTGTTTTCGTTATTGTTGCCCATTTGGAGTACTTAAATCATGAGTTACACCTTTACCGAGAAAAAGCGCATTCGTAAAAGTTTTGCCAAGCGTGAAACAGTGTTGGATGTGCCGTATCTGCTGACGACTCAGCTGGAATCATATAGCAAGTTTTTGCAGCAAGAGCGTGCGCCCCAAAAACGCAAAGATGAGGGGTTGCAAGCCGCGTTTAGTTCTATTTTTCCAATTGTGAGCAACAATGGTTATGCAGAATTGCAATTTGATCAATATGTGTTAGGCGAGCCCGAATTTGATATTGCTGAATGTCAATTGCGCGGTATCACCTATGCAGCGCCATTGCGAGCCAAAATCAAGCTGGCAATTTTTAACAAAGAAGGCTCAAATAAACCAGAAGAGCGTGAGCTGAAAGAAATTCGTGCCAATGATGTGTATATGGGTGAAATTCCTTTGATGACGCCCAGCGGTTCGTTTGTGATTAACGGTACGGAGCGCGTCATCGTATCGCAGTTGCACCGCTCACCTGGTGTGTTCTTTGAGCATGACCGTGGCAAAACCCATGCGTCTGGTAAGTTGTTGTTTTCTGCGCGAATTATTCCTTATCGTGGCTCATGGCTAGATTTTGAGTTTGACCCCAAAGATTTGCTTTATTTCCGTATTGACCGTCGTCGCAAAATGCCTGTAACCATTTTGCTGCGCGCTTTGGGCTATAACAACGAACAAATCTTAGCGATGTTCTTTGATTTGGAAACGTATTATTTGTCTAATTCGGGCGTGCAAACTGCGCTTGTGCCTGAACGTTTGCGCGGCGAAACGGCGAAATTTGATATTACCGACAACGATGGCAATGTGCTGGTTGCGGCAGGCAAACGCATCAATGCGAAAAATATTCGCGATATTCAGGCTGCTGGTCTTACACGCTTGAATATTGATGCAGAAAGCCTAATCGGAAAAATCATCGCGCGTGATGTCATTGTGCCTGACACGGGCGAAGTGTTGGCAGCGGCCAATACGGAAATCACAGAAGAATTGTTGGCGCAATTTGATATTCAAGGCATTAAAGAAATCCAAACTTTGTTTGTGAGCGAAACTGAAGCGGGTGCGTATATTTCCGCTACTTTGAATGCAGATGAAACGACTGATCAGCAGGCGGCTAAAGTTGCTATTTACCGCATGATGCGCCCTGGTGAACCGCCAACAGAGGAAGCAGTTGAGGCCTTGTTTAACCGTATGTTCTTCCAAGAAGAAACATATGATTTATCGCGCGTGGGCCGTATGAAATTCAACACCCGCACCTATGAGCAAAAATTGCTGCCTGTGCAGGAAAACAATTGGTACGGCCGTTTGCTGAACCAAACCTTTGCAGGCGTGGGCGAAAAAGAAGCCAAACTGCATATTTTGAGCGTTGAAGACATTGTAGTAACCATCGCTACATTGGTGGAATTGCGCAATGGTCATGGCGAAGTGGACGATATTGACCATTTGGGCAACCGCCGTGTGCGTTCCGTTGGCGAATTGGTGGAAAACCAATTCCGCAGCGGTTTGGCGCGTGTGGAGCGTGCGGTAAAAGAGCGTTTGAACCAAGCCGAAAGCGAAGGCTTGATGCCAACCGATTTGATTAACGCGAAACCCGTTTCTGCTGCCATTAAAGAATTCTTTGGTTCTAGCCAATTGTCGCAGTTTATGGATCAGACCAATCCGCTGTCTGAAATTACCCATAAACGTCGTGTTTCAGCCTTGGGCCCAGGCGGTTTAACGCGTGAACGTGCGGGCTTTGAAGTGCGCGACGTACACCCAACGCATTATGGTCGTGTATGCCCAATTGAAACGCCAGAGGGTCCAAACATTGGTTTGATTAACTCGCTGTCGGTTTACGCGCGCACCAATGAATACGGCTTCTTGGAAACGCCGTATCGCCGCGTGGTGGATGGCAAAGTAACCGATGAAATTGACTATTTGTCTGCCATTGAAGAAGGTCGTTATGTGATCGCGCAGGCGAATACCGATTTGGACAAAAATGGCAAATTGCTGGGCGATTTGATTACCTGTCGCGAAAAAGGCGAAACCATTTTGGCAACGGCTGATCGCGTGCAATATATGGACGTGGCAACCGGGCAAGTGGTATCGGTTGCGGCTTCGTTGATTCCATTCTTGGAGCATGATGATGCGAACCGTGCATTGATGGGTGCGAACATGCAACGTCAGGCTGTGCCTTGCTTGCGCGCGGAAAAACCGCTGGTGGGAACGGGGATTGAGCGTTCCGTGGCGGTGGATAGCGCGACTGCAATCGTGGCGCGTCGCGGCGGCGTGGTGGAATATGTGGATGCCAACCGTGTTGTGGTGCGTGTGCACGATGACGAAGCAACTGCCAAAGAAGGCGGTGTAGATATTTACAATTTGGTGAAATTCACGCGCTCTAACCAATCCACCAATATTAACCAACGCCCAGCTGTAAGCGCAGGGGATGTATTGCAACGTGGCGATTTGATTGCCGATGGCGCATCAACCGATTTGGGCGAATTGGCGTTGGGTCAAAACATGACCATCGCGTTTATGCCATGGAATGGTTATAACTACGAAGACTCTATTTTGATCAGCGAAAAAGTGGCGGCGGACGATCGCTATACTTCTATTCACATTGAAGAGTTGAATGTGGTGGCGCGCGATACCAAGCTGGGCGCAGAAGACATTACTCGCGATATTCCAAATTTGTCCGAAAAAATGCAAAACCGTTTGGACGAGAGCGGCATCATTTACATTGGCGCGGAAGTGGAAGCGGGCGATGTGCTGGTGGGCAAAGTAACGCCCAAAGGCGAAACGCAACTCACGCCCGAAGAAAAATTGCTGCGTGCCATCTTTGGCGAAAAAGCATCCGATGTGAAAGATACTTCTCTGCGTATGCCAACGGGTATGAGCGGAACAGTGATTGACGTGCAAGTGTTTACGCGCGAAGGCATCCAACGCGATAAACGCGCCCAAGCCATTATTGATGCGGAATTAAAACGCTATCGCCAAGATTTGAATGACCAAATTCGTATTTTTGACAACGATACGTTTGATCGTATTCAGCGCATGATTGTGGGTCAAAAAGCGAACGGCGGACCAAACAAATTGGGCAAAGGCAAGGAAATCACGCAAGAGTATTTGAATGGACTAACCAGCCGCCATGATTGGTTTGATATTCGTGTTGCCGATGAAGAAATCGCCAAACAGCTTGAATTGATGAAGTTGTCGTTGCAAGAAAAACGTAGCGAAGCCGAAGCCTTGTTTGAAGTGAAAAAGAAAAAAATGACGCAAGGCGATGAGTTGCCTGCTGGCGTGCAAAAAACGGTGAAAGTATTTATCGCCATCAAACGCCGCCTGCAAGCGGGCGATAAAATGGCGGGTCGCCACGGTAACAAAGGCGTGGTATCACGCATTCTGCCGGTGGAAGATATGCCTTATATGGCGGATGGCCGCACGGTGGACATCGTGTTGAACCCATTGGGCGTGCCTTCGCGTATGAATATCGGTCAGATTTTGGAAGTGCATTTGGGCTGGGCAGCAAAAGGCATCGGTCAGCGCATTGACAAAATGCTGCAAGAGCATCGCAAGGTGAAAGAAATCCGCGCGTTCTTGAACAAGCTGTATAACGGCAGCGGCAAGCACGAGGATTTGGACAGCCTGAGCGACAAAGACATCTTGGTTTTGGCGGATAACCTGCGCCGTGGTGCAACCTTTGCTTCGCCTGTGTTTGACGGCGCGAAGGAAAAAGAAATCTACGAGATGCTGAATTTAGCGTATCCGAGCGATGATCCCGAAGTACAAAAATTGGGCTTTAACGACACCAAAACGCAAATCACGCTGTATGACGGCCGCTCTGGCGAACCGTTTGACCGCAAGGTAACTGTGGGCGTGATGCATTATCTGAAACTGCACCACTTGGTTGATGAAAAAATGCACGCGCGTTCAACTGGTCCATACTCGCTGGTAACGCAACAGCCGCTCGGCGGTAAAGCGCAGTTCGGTGGTCAGCGTTTTGGTGAGATGGAGGTGTGGGCACTGGAAGCCTACGGCGCGGCGTACACCTTGCAAGAGATGCTGACGGTGAAATCCGATGACGTTACCGGTCGCACGAAGATGTATGAAAACATCGTGAAAGGCGAACACAAAATTGATGCGGGCATGCCTGAATCGTTTAATGTGATTGTGAAAGAAATCCGTTCGCTGGGCTTGGATATTGATTTGGAAAACAATTGATGCCAAGCAAGGCAGCCTGAAAATGGAAAATGCACGTAGGTTGGACTAGTTAGTCCAACAAGTTGCCGAGATAAAATGTAAATGTCGGATTAACTAGCCTAACCTACGAAAAATTATTTTTTACATTGGTAGACCGTCTAAAATCTCAAATTAAATCGTTTTAATAATACGCGTGCAGGTTAGATATAGTCTCTTGGATATTCCAATACGTTGGAAATTATCTAATTCTAATGTGTGGAAAACTATGCCTACAAGAGTTAAACAGTCTATTATTTTATTAAAAAATGGAACAATGACAATTAAAAAAGGGAATTTCTTAAGAGTGTTTAAAAAAACCGATTCATTTGAAAAAAATGATTTTCTTCGTTAGTTGTTAGAGACTAAATTATGATAGATAGATTACTTTTTTTATTGATATTGTTTGGTTCTCAAGTTTCTTATGCCGAAGTTATTTTGCATAATAGAATAGTTTCTTCCAATTCAATTGGTTATCGGTGTGATGGCGTGAA
Source organism: uncultured Kingella sp. (assembly GCA_963529725.1). Lineage (GTDB taxonomy): Bacteria > Pseudomonadota > Gammaproteobacteria > Burkholderiales > Neisseriaceae > Kingella_B. The sequence goes on from CAUSAW010000034.1 coordinate 5,780, forward strand.
AGATGAATTTGCTAAAAAAGTTTTATCTCTCATAGAAAATATTCAGCCGACTAAACAAACGTTAGATACTAATTCATTTATAAACAATCGTTTGGATTTTCAAGGCAATTGTGATGAATTTTTGAACGAACAATATAAATTATTATATTCTTTATCTGTTCAGAATGATGGAAATTCTGAAGCGAAATTATTGGAAAGTGCAATAATGATTTTAAGCAGGCTTTATGATGTTAATCCGTTTAATAGAAGGCTAACTAAAATCTTGGAAGAGACTGTTGATAAAGATAAGGAAATTTATCCTTATTTATCGGGAGTATTTGTTAATAAATAACTTTCAGGCAGCCTGAAAAGCCCAAAACACTTCAAAAATCACCCAAAAAATTTAGGAGCAAAAATGAACCTAACCGATTTATTCGCCCCCCTGCAACAAGCAGATTCAGAAGAATTTGATGCCATCAAAATCGGCATTGCTTCTCCCGAAACCATCCGTTCATGGTCGTATGGCGAAGTGAAAAAGCCCGAAACCATTAACTACCGCACCTTCAAGCCCGAGCGCGACGGCTTGTTCTGCGCCAAAATTTTCGGCCCGGTAAAAGACTACGAATGCTTGTGCGGCAAATACAAACGTTTGAAATTCAAAGGCGTAACCTGTGAAAAATGCGGCGTGGAAGTAACGCTGACCAAAGTGCGCCGCGAGCGCATGGGGCATATTGAGCTGGCCGCGCCCGTTGCTCACATTTGGTTTTTGAAATCGCTGCCATCGCGCTTGGGCATGGTGTTGGACATGACCCTGCGCGATATTGAGCGCGTGTTGTACTTTGAAGCCTTCGTGGTAACCGATCCCGGCTTGACTCCGCTGCAACGCCGCCAGCTGCTCACCGAAGAAGACTACAACGCCAAGCTGGAAGAATACGGCGAAGAATTTGATGCCTACATGGGCGCAGAAGGCATCCGTGAGCTGTTACGCAGCCTGAATGTGGAAAAAGAAGTGGAAATCTTGCGCCAAGAGCTGCAAGCCACCAGCTCCGATACCAAAATCAAAAAAATCGCCAAACGCTTGAAAGTACTGGAAGCGTTCCAACGCAGCGGCATGAAGCTGGAATGGATGATTATGGACGTGCTGCCCGTGCTGCCGCCCGATTTGCGCCCACTCGTGCCCTTGGACGGCGGGCGCTTTGCCACGTCTGATTTGAACGATTTGTACCGCCGCGTGATTAACCGCAACAACCGTTTGAAACGCTTGTTGGAATTGCGCGCGCCCGACATCATCGTGCGCAACGAAAAACGTATGTTGCAAGAAGCGGTGGACAGCCTGCTGGATAACGGCCGTCGCGGCAAAGCAATGACGGGCGCGAATAAACGTCCGTTGAAATCGCTTGCCGATATGATTAAAGGTAAGAGCGGTCGTTTCCGTCAAAACCTGCTGGGTAAGCGCGTGGACTATTCTGGCCGTTCCGTGATTACCGTTGGTCCATACCTGCGTCTGCACCAATGCGGTTTGCCGAAAAAAATGGCGTTGGAATTGTTCAAACCGTTTATTTTCCACAAACTAGAACAGCGCGAACTGGCGACCACCGTTAAGGCGGCCAAAAAATTGGTAGAACAAGAAGTGCCCGAAGTATGGGACATCTTGGAAGAAGTGATTCGCGAACACCCCATTTTGCTGAACCGTGCGCCTACTTTGCACCGCTTGGGTATTCAAGCGTTTGAGCCGATTTTGATTGAAGGCAAAGCCATCCAGCTGCACCCCTTGGTGTGTGCCGCGTTCAACGCCGACTTTGACGGCGACCAAATGGCGGTTCACGTTCCGTTGAGCTTGGAAGCGCAAATGGAAGCGCGCACGCTGATGCTGGCATCCAACAACGTGCTGGCACCCGCCAACGGCGAGCCGATTATCGTACCGTCCCAAGACATCGTGTTGGGTCTGTACTACATGACGCGCGACAAAATCAACGGCAAAGGCGAAGGCACGCTGTTCTCCGACGTGAAAGAAGTGCACCGCGCCTACCACACCAAACAAGTGGAACTGGGCACGAAAATTACCGTGCGCCTGCGCGAATGGGAACGTGACGAAGAGGGCGAACTGCAACCCGTTGTCAAACGCTATGAAACCACGGTGGGGCGTGCGCTGCTGAGCGAAATCCTGCCTAAAGGCCTGCCGTTTGAATACATCAACAAGGCGTTGAAGAAAAAAGAAATTTCTCGTCTGATTAACGCATCGTTCCGCCTGTGCGGTCTGCGCGATACCGTGATTTTTGCCGACCACCTGATGTATACCGGCTTCGCTTTTGCGGCAAAAGGCGGCATCTCCATCTGCGTGGACGATATGGAAATCCCGAAAGAGAAACCGAAACTGCTGGCCGAAGCCAATGCCGAAGTGAAGGAAATTGAAGACCAATACCGCCAAGGTTTGGTCACCAATGGCGAACGCTACAACAAAGTGGTCGATATTTGGGGTCGTGCGGGCGATAAGATTGCCAAAGCGATGATGGACAACCTGTCCACTCAAAAAGTCATCGACCGCGAAGGCAAAGAAGTGAACCAAGAGTCGTTCAACTCCATTTATATGATGGCGGACTCTGGTGCGCGTGGTTCAGCGGCGCAGATTAAGCAGCTTTCCGGTATGCGCGGCCTGATGGCGAAACCGGACGGTTCGATTATCGAAACGCCGATTACCGCGAACTTCCGCGAAGGCCTGACCGTATTGCAATACTTTATTGCGACCCACGGTGCGCGTAAAGGCTTGGCGGATACCGCGTTGAAAACCGCGAACTCGGGTTATTTGACCCGCCGCTTGGTGGACGTAACCCAAGATTTGGTGGTGGTGGAAGACGATTGCGGCACGGATGAAGGCTTTGCCATGAAAGCCGTGGTGCAAGGCGGCGACATTATTGAAGCTCTGCGCGACCGCATTTTAGGGCGCGTTACCGCCACCGACGTGGTTGATCCCAATTCAGGCGCAACCATTATTGAAGCGGGCACGTTGCTAGACGAAAAACTGGTTGATTTGATTGATAATTCGGGCGTGGACGAAGTGAAAGTGCGCACGCCGATTACCTGTCAAACGCGCTATGGCTTGTGCGCCAAATGTTATGGTCGCGACTTGGCACGCGGTAAATTGGTAAACGCGGGCGAGGCTGTCGGCGTGATTGCCGCGCAATCCATCGGCGAACCTGGTACACAGCTGACGATGCGTACGTTCCACATCGGTGGTGCGGCATCGCGTGCGGCGGCGGCCAGCCAAGTGGAAGCCAAATCTAATGGCACGGTGCGTTTTGGCGGGCAAATGCGTTACATCGCCAACAACAAAGGCGAGCTCATCGTGATTGGTCGCTCATGCGAAATCATGATTTTGGACGCGGCAGGTCGTGAACGCGAGTTGCACAAAATCCCTTACGGCGCAACGCTGAAAGTTACCGATGGCGAAGAGTTGAAAGCGGGCACAACGCTGGCCACTTGGGATCCGCACACGCATCCGATGATCACCGAACACGCTGGTCGCGTGGAATTTGAAAACGTGGAAGAAGGCGTTACCGTTACCAAACAAACCGACGATGTTACCGGCTTGTCCACTTTGGTGGTGATTGATGGCAAACGCCGCGCCAGTACCAGCAAATTGCTGCGCCCAATGGTGAAACTGTTGGACGAAAACGGCGAGCCCGTTTTGATTGCGGGTACGCAAACGCCTGTGAGCATGACCTTCCCTGTGGGCGCGATTATCCAAGTGCGCGAAGGGCAAGAAATCGGCAAGGGCGATGTGTTGGCGCGTATTCCGCAAGCCACCACCAAAACCCGCGATATTACGGGCGGTCTGCCGCGCGTAGCCGAGCTATTTGAAGCGCGTGTGCCCAAAGATGCGGGTATGCTGGCAGAAGTTACAGGCACGGTGTCGTTTGGTAAGGAAACCAAAGGCAAACAACGCCTTGTGATTACTGATTTGGACGGCGTAACCCACGAAACCTTAATCTCCAAAGAGAAACAGCTTTTGGTGCATGATGGTCAAGTGGTGAACCGTGGCGAAACGGTGGTGGACGGCGCGGTTGATCCGCACGACATCTTGCGTTTGCAAGGCATTGAGGCGTTAACGCGCTACATCGTGCAAGAGGTGCAGGAAGTGTATCGTTTGCAAGGCGTGAAGATTTCCGATAAACACATTGAAGTGATTATTCGCCAAATGTTGCGCCGCGTGAGCATTGTGGATCCTGGTGATACCAACTTCATCACTGGCGAGCAAGTGGAACGCGCCGAAGTGATGATTGCCAACGAAGCTGCGATGGCGGCCGACAAAGAACCAGCGCGTTTTGATAATGTGTTGCTGGGTATCACCAAAGCGTCTTTGAGCACCGATAGCTTTATTTCGGCAGCTTCGTTCCAAGAGACCACACGCGTGCTGACCGAAGCGGCGATTATGGGTCGCAAAGACGACTTGCGCGGCTTGAAAGAAAACGTGATCGTGGGTCGTTTGATTCCTGCGGGCACGGGTTTGAGCTACCACCGCGCACGCCGTGCTGCATGGGCAAGCCAACGCGCCGCTGCGGCGGTGGCAGAAAGCAGCGAAGTGATTGCTGCGGAAGCCGCAGAAGCTGCGGATGCGATTGCGATGGATAGCCCCGAAGCATAAAACGAAGCGATAGAGGCAGCCTGAAAACGGGAAACCGAGTTTTCAGGCTGCCTTTTTGTGTGAAGTCGGGTATGATGCTTGGAGGTGGTTTGATGTGGTTTTCAGGCTGCCTATGATGTATTTTTTTAACCTTAACTTTACGGAGTGTTTGATATGTCTATCATGGAAACGATTAAAAAACTGTTGGGCTTGGTTGGGGTGGACGACACCACGGCAACGGCGATTGGCGGGGCGGCGCAAATGGCGGCGGGCATGAAGCAATCGTCTGACAATGCGGATGCGGTGGATGTGCTGTTTGCGCAGCAATATGTTTTTAAGCTGGCGGATTATGTGAGACAGTTGAATACGGAAGATGTGGCTGAATCGCTGAAAAACCGTAATTTTGATGAGGCGAAATACCGCATTGAGGGCTTGGAAGAAGATGTGAAAGATTTTGTGGACAATATGCGCGAGGAAGAACCTGATGATTCGGTGCGCGGTGATATGTCGTTAGTGAAAGCGGCGCAGGCGCACGCCGAGGCGTTTGGCAAATTGTTGCCCGATTTGAAAAAGATTGTGGAGTTGGCGCGCAATCAGCCCGCTGAAAACGGCAACACGCCCGAATTGGACGCGGCGTTTAAGGATTTTAACGATAAACACCTTGCGCTGACCCACGAATGGAATAATGCGTTGAACGCGTTTTTAGCGAAACACAAGATTCCTGCGCAAATGTCAGAATAACCCCTGCCTGAGGCAGCCTGAAAATGGATAAACGGATTTCAGGCTGCCTTTGCGTTATCGGATGGGCAACAGCAGCCTGAAACGCTCGATTGATTGGATGATGAGGAGAGAAACATGGCACGACTGGTGAAACTGCACCGCTCTTATCACCACCGCATAATTGCGGGTGTGATGGGCGGTATTGCCGAATATTTGGGTTGGTCGCCCACGCTCACGCGGGTGGCGTTTGTGATTATTTCTTGCGCCAGCGCGGCGGTGCCTGGAATTTTGATTTATATCGTGCTGTGGGTCATGATGCCCAATGCCCGCACCGATTCTTACCAATAGCAGACGGCTGTTTTAGCTTTGTAGCAGCTCGCCAAGCCGTTTTAACTTCGTTGAAGCCTGCGGCTTTCAGGCTGCCTTTGGGGGGTGCGATGGGGTTAGCCATGAAAATGCCCGTAGATTTTTTCCGCCAGCGCGCGGCTGATGCCATCGGTTTGCGCTAAGTCGTCTATGCTGGCAGCCTGAACGCCGCGCAGCCCGCCAAAACGGGTTAACAACGCGGCTTTGCGTTTGGCGCCGATGCCCGCGATGTCGTTGAGCGACGAAGTCACGCGGGCTTTGTCGCGTTTGGCGCGCATGCCAGTGATGGCGAAGCGGTGGGATTCGTCGCGCACAGTTTGCAATAAATGCAGCGCGGGGCTGTTGGGCGGCAGCCTGAATTGGCGGTTTTGGAACGGCAAAATCAGTTCTTCCAAGCCTGCTTTGCGCTCCTCGCCTTTGGCGATGCCAACAAGGGGGATGTGCAAGCCGAGTTCTGCCCACACTTCGGTTGCTATGCGGATTTGCCCTTTGCCGCCGTCTATCAGCACGGCATCGGGGAAACGGATGTTTTCGCCGTTTTCGCGCGCTTGTTGCATTTTGCCGTAGCGACGGGTGAGCACTTCGCGCATGGCGGCGTAGTCGTCGCCTGCTTTGGCGGTGGTGATGTTGTAGCGGCGGTATTGGCTGGGCTGCATGGCGTAGTCGTCGTACACCACGCAGCTGGCGCTGGTGGCTTCGCCTTGGGTGTGGCTGATGTCAAAGCATTCTAGGCGTTGCAATTCGTTTTCAGGCAGCCCGATGATTTCGGCAAGGGCGGCAACGCGCTCTTGTTGATTGCTGTTTTGCAGCTGGTGTTGCGACAAGGCGTGTTCGGCGTTGCGCGTTGCCATGTTGAGCCAGACTTTGCGCTCGCCGCGTTCGCCTTGGCTGAACACGATTTGGCGCGGGTGTTCGCTGTTTAACGCGGTTTGCAGGCTTTCAGGCAGCTTGAAATTGGTGATGAACACATCGGGCTTGGGCTTGCCCAGATAGTGTTGGGCAACGAAGGCTTCGACGTAGTCTTGCGGATTGGGATTGGGGTCTTGGCGGGTGTCGGGGAAGAAGCTGCGATCGCCCACATGCCGCCCGCCGCGTATGCTCACCCAATGCAGGCAGATGCTGCCTTGCGCTTGGGCGATGGCGATGATGTCTATGTCTTGCTGTTTGCTGTTTTGGTTTTGGCTGTCGATGAATTGTTTGGATTGCATCACGGCTAGGGCTTGGATTTGGTCGCGCAGTTGGGCGGCGCGTTCAAAGTCTAGCTTTTCGGCGGCGGCGTGCATGGCGGCTTCTAAATCGCGGGTTAAATCGGCGGTGCGCCCGTTGAGAAAGGCGGTGGCGCGGCGCACTTGCTCGGCATATTCTTCGGCGGAAACTGCGCCCACGCAGGGGGCGGAGCAGCGTTTGATTTGATGGAGCAGGCAGGGGCGGTCGCGGTGGGCGAACACGCTGTCTTCGCAGGTGCGCAGTTGGAATACTTTTTGCAAAATTTCTATGCTGTCGCGCACGGCGTAGCCATTGGGATAGGGCCCGAAATATTGATTGGGTTTTTTCAGGCTGCCGCGATAGTAGGCAAGCTGCGGGTAGGCGTGCCCGCTAATCATCAGGTAGGGATAGGATTTGTCGTCGCGAAACAGAATGTTGTATTTGGGCGAGAGAGATTTGATGAGGTTGTTTTCCAAAATCAGCGCTTCGGCTTCGCTTTGGGTGAGCGTGATTTCTATGCGCGCCACTTGTTTGAGCATCAGCATGATGCGCGGCGAATGGTCGTTTTTTTGGAAATAGCTGGACACGCGGCGTTTTAGGTTGACCGCTTTGCCAACGTATAACACCGTGCCGTCGGCGGCAATCATGCGATACACGCCTGCGCTGTTGGGCAGGGATTTGAGAAAGATTTCTAGGTTGAATTCGGGTTGCGCGATGGGCGGTGGTGTGTGTGGCATTTTCAGGCTGCCTATGTTTGCTTTTGGGGGTGGAATTATAAAGAAAAGGCAGCCTGAAAAACGAAAAAAGGGGTTTTCAGGCTGCCTTTGGCTGCTGGGCGGCAGCTTAATCAAGTGCGGCGCTTTCTATTGCGCTGTCGGTTTGTTGCAGCTCGGCTTCCAGCTTGTCTTGAATGCTGTCGCAAGCAATCGGCTGGGCGGCTTCGTTCCAGCAATAGGTGGCGTTGAATTGCTTGGTGTCGGCGGCGATTTCGCCTTGAAACATCGCGCTGCCGTTGGGATAGAACACAATGGCGCGGATGGCGTTATTTTGCTCGGAAACAACGGCGGTGATTTGGTTGTTGTCGTCCAAGATGTAGTTGGTTAAGCCCTTGTCGGCGATTTTTGCCGCCAGCACGGCTTTGCCACGGCGCAGGCTTAAAATCATATCGTCAGACGCGCCTTGCTTGAAATCGCCAATTTTCGCCACATCGCCGCCACGCGTGAACCACACAATGCGCCCGTTGTTCACATCCGAATCAAACGATTCAATATTGGCATCGTTTTCCAACACAAAGGGCGTGGTTTGCGGCGTTTGGCTGCTTTGATAAAAATCTTGCACCACGCGCTTGCCATCGGCGGTGGTGCCCAGCAATTCGCGGTAATAGCCTTCGTTGCTGGGCGCGCTGGCGGCTGCGCCGTTGTTGGCAAAGTAGTAAACCGTTTTGGTTTGGGCGGGGGTGAACGCGATGGGGCTGGCGTAGGTTTGGCTGTTTTGTTGGGCGATTTGCTGCCAGCCCTCCGGCAGGCGCAAGGTGTAATCGGCGGTGCGCGGCGGCGCGGGTTGGTTGCGCAAATCTTGGCTATTGTCCGCATGGCGGCAGCCTGAAAACAGCAACGCGGCAAGCAGAGCAATGGTGGTTTTTTGCAACATATTGCATCGTCCTTTCGGCGGTAAAGGCGGGATTTTAACGATTTTTCAGGCTGCCTTAGATTTGCTGCTTTATTTCTTAACGTAAAATAAAGTAAAATGCCAAGTTTTTACAAACCTTGCTTTAAATTAACAAATAAAAAACCATGAAACACAAACTTCTCGCGTCTGTGCTTAGCGTATTCGTTGCCGGACAAGCCCTTGCCGAAACCCTCCCCATGCCCGTGGAAAAACTGGGCGAAGTGCAGGGCGTACCGTTTTACAAAGGCTACGGCTCATCTATTGATGCCGACCCCAAAAACCCAAAACGCTTTTACGGCTTAACCGACCGCGGCCCCAACGCCGATGGTGGCAAAAACATCAAAATCTTCTTGCAACCGAGCTTCACGCCCAGCATCGGACATTTTGAAATCCAAGCCAACGGCACAATCAAAAAACTGCGCGACATTCCGCTGAAAGATGCCAACGGCAAACCGCTCACCGGCCTGCCCAACCCTAAAGGCTACGGCACATCCAAAGAAACTGTGGTGGATGTTAATAAACAGCCCTTGCAACACGAGATAACGGGCATTGACAGCGAAGGCTTGGCAGTAATGAAAGACGGTACCTTCTGGGTGTCCGACGAATACGGCCCGCACATCGTGCATTTTGACCACAACGGCATTGAGCTGGAACGCATGAGCCCACGCGGCGTGAAAACCAGCGGTCGCCGCCTGCCTGCCGTGCTCGGTCATCTGCGCCCCAACCGCGGCATGGAAGGCTTAACCACCACGCCGAGCAACCGCGTGTTGGTGGGCATTATGCAATCTGCCTTACACAACCCCGACAAAGATGCGGTAAAAAATAAATCGGTAACGCGCATTTTGTCGTTTGATTTGGCAACGGGCAAAACCAAGCAATATTTGTATCGCCAAGGCGGCGATTATTGGAAAAACTCCGAAATCCGCGCCATTGACGAGCATCGCTTTTTGGTGGACGAACACAACGGCAAAGACGTGAAACACGTTTATTTAGTTGATTTGCGCGGCGCCACTGACGTTTCCGACCCCGCCGACAGCGAAAACGGCTTGAAAGTGAACGGTAAAGCGATTGAAGAAAACACTTGGGAAGAACTCGCCGCTGCGGGCATCAAGCCTGTGAGCAAAGTTTTGGTGAGCGATGTGAAAAAAGACGTAGATTTTCAATCGTCCAAATTTGAAGGCATGTGGGTCGCCGACGGCGGCAAAACGCTGTGGATCATCAACGACGACGATTTTGGCATTGATTCCAAAGACGATAACACCATCGTGCCCAACCGTTTGCCCAACGGCGAAACCGACGCTACGCGCCTGTATCGCATTCCGCTGAATATCAAATAATCTAACCCTAAAAGGCAGCCTGAAAGCCAGATTGAGCGTTTCAGGCTGCCTTGAATGTGCAGCGCGTGTGCTGCGGGCTACGGTTGTTGCGTAGGGCGCATTGCCCCAACAACACACGCGGTTTGGCATGGAGGCAGCCTGAAAACGAGCGTGGCACGTTTTAGCCAAGTTTAAAGCATTCAAAATGCTGTTTCAGGCTGCTTCTGATAACAGCAAACCCAAAAAAGCAGCCTGAAAACAAGTTCTCCCCATTTTCAGGCTGCCTATCTTTATCCATCGTCTGCTTACGCTTCGTTATTCTCCGCGCTATCGCCTTCGTTCAGCGTATCAACATCGGCATCCACATCATCCAACTCGTCGCTTTACGCCACAGGCTCAATGCTCAACAGCGTGGTGCCCTCGTCTAAGTTAATCAGCTTCACGCCCGCAGCGGTGCGCCCTGTTTCGCGCACTTGCTCCACTTTGGTGCGAATCAGCACGCCGCCCGATGTAATCAGCATCAAATCATCGTTGGGCGACACCAGCGTGGCGGCGACCAAATCGCCATTGCGTTCGCCTGTGTTGATGGCGATGTTGCCCTGCCCGCCTTTGCCCTTGCGCGGATAGTCGTCAATCGGCGTGCGCTTGCCGTAGCCGTTGGCGGTGGCGGTTAAGACTTGCAAGCCGCAGTTTTCTTGCGCCACCAATAGGCTCACGATGCGCCCGTTTTCAGGCAGCCTCATGCCGCGCAAGCCGCCCGAACCGCGCCCGCTGGGGCGCACACCGTTGCCCGATTTGGGCGCGGCGGCTTCGTTGTCGTTCTCGCCGTTTTCAGGCTGCATTTCGTTGTCTAACTCAGCATCATCATCTGCGGCATCGGCTTTGCCTGCCCAATATTCGTTAAAGCGTAGGGCTTTGCCGAGGTTGGAGAACAGCATGATGTCGTCCGCGCCGCTGGTTTTCACCGCGCCAATCAAGCTATCGCCTTCTTTGAGCGCGATGGCTTTGATGCCTTTGCTGCTCACATTTTTAAACGCAGAAAGCTGCACTTTTTTCACCATGCCCAGCGCAGTGGCGAAGAACACGTATTCGTTCTCTGGGAACTCGCGCACAGGCAGAATAGCGGAAACTTTTTCGTTTTCGTCGAGCTGAATCACGTTGTTAATCGGGCGGCCGCGCGAATTGCGCCCGCCCTCGGGCAGGCGATACACCTTAATCCAATGGCAGCGCCCCAGATTGGTGAAGCACATCAGATAATCGTGCGTGTTGGCGATAAACAGCGTTTCAATAAAGTCTTCGTCTTTGGTGGCGGCGGCTTGTTTACCGCGCCCGCCGCGCCGTTGCGCTTGGTAATCGCTGGTGGGCTGGGTTTTGATGTAGCCGCCGTGCGTGAGCGTTACCACCATGCCGCGCGGCGGAATCAAATCTTCGTCGGCAATGTCGCCGCCACCAAAGGCGTTGATTTCGCTGCGCCGATCGTCGCCAAATTGGCTTTTCATTTCCACCAATTCGTCTTCAATAATTTGGCGCACGCGCTCGGGTTTTGCCAAAATGTCTAACAAATCCACAATAATCGCCATCAATGCTTTGTATTCTTTAACGATTTCGTCTTGGTCTAGCCCTGTTAAGTTGCGCAGGCTCATGCGCAAAATGGCGCGGGCTTGCTCGTCGGACAGCCAATAGCCATCGGCTTTCAGCCCGCGGTTTTCAGGCAGCCATTCGGGGCGGGCTTGGGTTAAATCCAAATCGCTGCGGCTCAACATTTCGCTTACCAAGCTAGACTGCCAAGCGCGGCCTAACAAGGCTTCGCGCGCGCTTTCCACATCCGCCGATGCTTTAATCAGCGCAATCATCTCGTCAATATTAGACAGCGCAACGGCTTTGCCTTCGGCGATGTGCCCCTCGGCGCGGGCTTTTTTCAGGCGAAACAGCGTGCGGCGCGTTACCACTTCGCGGCGATGGCGCAAAAATTCGCTCAAAATCTGTTTCAGATTAAGCAGGCGCGGCTGCCCATCCACCAGCGCAACCATGTTGATGCCAAAGGTGTCTTGCAGCTGAGTGAGCTTATACAGTTGATTTAAAATGACTTCGGCGTTTTCGTTGCGTTTGAGCTCAATCACGATGCGCGTGCCGTCTTTATCGGATTCGTCGCGCAGCTCGGCGATGCCTTCAATGCTTTTCTCGCGCACCAGTTCGCCAATTTTTTCCACCAGCTTGGCTTTGTTTACTTGATACGGGATTTCATCCACGATAATCGCTTCGCGTTCGCCGCCTTTGCCAATCGGTTCAAGATGCGTTTTGGCGCGCATCACCACGCGCCCGCGCCCTGTTTGATAGCCCGCGTGCACGCCTGTTAAGCCGTAGATGGTTGCGCCTGTGGGAAAATCGGGCGCTTTGATGATGTCTATTAACTCGTTGATGTCGGCATCGGGCTGATGCAGCAAGTGTAGGCAGGCTGAAATGGTGTCGCTGAGATTGTGCGGCGGGATGTTGGTTGCCATGCCCACGGCGATGCCTTCCGAACCGTTTACCAGCAGCGCGGGAAAGCGGGTGGGCAGCACCAGCGGCTCTTGCTCGCTGCCGTCGTAGTTATCGCCAAAATTAACGGTTTCTTCTTCTATATCGGCGAGCATTTCGTGGGCGATTTTTGCCATGCGGATTTCGGTGTAACGCATGGCGGCGGCGGCATCGCCATCTACTGAGCCGAAGTTGCCTTGCCCATCCACCAGCATATAGCGTAGCGAAAAGGGTTGCGCCATGCGCACGATGGTTTGGTATACGGCGGAATCGCCATGCGGGTGGTATTTACCAATCACATCGCCGACCACGCGGGCGGATTTTTTATACGCGCTGTTCCAGTTGTTTTTGAGTTCGTGCATGGCAAACAGCACACGGCGATGCACGGGCTTTAAGCCGTCGCGCACATCGGGCAGCGCGCGCCCTACGATAACGGACATGGCGTAATCCAGATAGGATTTTTTCATCTCGTCTTCTAGGTTGACGGCGATGGTTTCTTTGGCAAATTGGTTGTCGGTTGTGTTGGTCATACGAGCGTTTTGCTGGGGTCAAAAAGAGGGTAATTTTAGCATAAAATGTGGGGGCTTAGGTTGGTTGTAAAACAAGGGGTTAGGGTGGAATTTGGGGATGTGAGAAAAGGCAGCCTGAAAACGCAAAATATGCTTTCAGGCTGCTTTTATGGGTTGTGGCAGCCTGAAATAAGGGATGGAGCGGCGACGGCTCGTCGCCAAGGGCTTCAAACAGAGCATGGCTGATTTGCCAAGATGCAAGATGTTGGCGAGCCGCCGACGCTCCATTAGGGGTTGTTTTTCAGGCTGCCTTTGTTTACAGGATAAGGCAGCCTGAAAATGGGTTGGTGCATTATGGTTAGCTTCGAGTGTCGTTTTAACCATG
>CAUSAW010000035.1:0-18294 GCA_963529725.1 uncultured Kingella sp.
GCCGAAGAAAGGGCTGCCGTTGTAGGACAGGGTGAGGGCGTATCGGGTCATGATGGTTGGGAAACGGGTTTCAGGCAGCCTGAAAAACATTTAAACCGGTTTTTAGGCTGTCTCTGTTTGTTCTTATTGTTTACAAGATGCGGCTTGGCTAAATGATTTGATGCAGCCTGAAAACCAGTAACCCAGTTTTCAGACTGCCTTTTTATGCTTTGGCGCATTGGATTACCCCCCAATCGCCTACCAATCCCCTAAGCCGCCAACTGTTCCGCCAAACGATCGGCTTCCGCTTCCGCGTGCGCCAGCGATTGCGCCAAACGCTCGTCGCCAAATTCGTCGTATTCCGCCGCAATGGCATAAGTGTCGGTGATGCCCAGATAGGCAAACGCGGTGCGCACGGCAGGCTCAACATGGTTGCGCGCTTCAATGCGCCCGCCTGCGCCGTAGCCATAATCGCCGCGCGAAGAGACGATAACCAGCCGTTTGCCTTGTTCCGCCAGCAGCGGCCAATAGGGCTCGCCCGCGCGGTTGCGGTCAAAACCGAAGGTGCGGCCGACGCGCACGATGTTGTCAATATAGGCTTTGAACTGTGCGGGCATGGAAAAGTTATACATCGGTACACCCGCTACAATCAGATCGGCGCGGATCAGCTCGTCCACCAGTTCATCGCTTTCACGCAAAACTTCGCGCATCCAATCTTCGCGCTGCGCTTCGGGCGTGAATGCCGCGTGTATCCATGCGCCGCTTACGGGCTTGAGCGGATGAATGCCGACATCGCGGTAAACCACTTCGCAATCGGGCTGCAAGGCTTGGAAACGGCGGATAAAACGTTCGCTCAATCTGCGGCTGTGCGAGCCGTGTGGGTCTTTGCCAGAAATGCCGCTGCGGGCGCTGGAATCAATGTGTAGGATGGTGGTCATATAAACTCCCGATACATGAGTTGCAAGAAGATATGGCGCAGTTTACAAATTGATTTTATTGACAACAAACGATATATTTTCAGCCGATAAATAAGATTAGTTCATCTGTTATGCCCCGTTTTCCTTTTTCTCTTGATGCTTTGCACGCCTTTGAAGCCGCCGCCCGTTTGGGCGGTTTTAAGCAGGCGGCTGCCGAGCTTTCGGTAAGCGCCACCGCCATTAGCCACCGCATCCGCCTGCTGGAAACGCAAATCGGCAAGCCGTTGTTTGAACGCAAAGTGCGCGCGGTGGTGCTAACCGATGAAGGCAGAATCTTGGCGGATACCGCCCGCCGCAACTTTGCCGAAATGGCAGCGGCAGTGGCGCAAATCCGCCATGTTGCGCGGCAAAGCGTGATTGTGTCGCTGATGCCCGAATTTGCCGTGCAATGGCTGATGCCGCGCCTTGCCGATTTTCAGGCTGCCTGTCCCGATATTGAGCTGCACATCCGCGCTTCTTACGATGTGGCGGATTTGGTGGGCGGCGGAGCGGATTTGGCGGTGCGCTATGGCGATGGCGCGTGCGACAATGCGGATGAAACCGTATTGTTCCGCGAACGCTTTGCGCCTGTCGCCGCGCCCTTTTTGCTGGCGCGCTTGGGCGACGACATCGCAGAATGGCCGTTGGTGCATCTGGATTGGCACAACCTGAGCCAAAACGCGGTGGGCTGGAACGAATGGGCAGCCGCCGCTGGCGTGCCGCTGCAAAATATACCGCGCGGCATCCGTTATTCCGATGCCGCGCATTTGGTGCGCGCCGCCGTGGCTAGACAGGGCGTGGCTTTAATCGGCAAGCGCATGATTGAAGCAGAGCTGCGCGACGGCTTATTGCAGATTGCCCGTTCGCCCGAAATAGACGGCAGCCCCTACCGCCTGTGCGTGCCGCATCGGCACCAGAACACGGCGGCGGTGCAAACGGTGAAAAACTGGCTGCTGGCGCAGGCTGGGGTTTAACCGTTTTCAGGCTGCCTTATCCTTCATACTTGGTGCTGTGCGACAACTCGTTCCACGCCGCCATTTCTGCCGCCACTTTGCCCATTTTGCGCTGCATGGCGGCGAAGCTGTCGGCGCCGAGATAGATGCGTTTGGGCGGGTTGTCGGCGGCGGCAAGGGTGATTAGGGCGCGGGTGGCTTTGACGGGGTCGCCGCTTTGGTTTTGGTTCAGGCGGCGGTAGTTTTCTTCGTATTGGCGCACGCTGGTGTAGTCGGCGATTGGGTTTTGCGGGAAGCGTGCGGAGCCGCCGAGAAACGAAGTGCGCAGTCTGCCGGGGCAGACGGCGGTGGCGCGTACGTTGAAGTCGCGCCCTTCTTCGTCCACGACTTCGGTGAGCATGATGACGGCGGCTTTGCTGGCGCTGTAAATCGCCTGTCCAGGGTCGGTAACGCTGCCTGAAATGGACGAAATATTGAGAAAACGTCCGCTCTTTTGGGCGCGGTATGCGAGCAGGTTTTCACTGTCGCCGACTTCGGCACGCAGTTTGTCGGCGTTGCGCGTGGTGGCGGCGACTTGGTGTCCTGCGGCGAGCAGGGCTTTAACGAGTGCGAGTCCGAGTCCGCCAGATGCGCTGGTTACGAGCCAAACTTGGGATGGGTTTGTATGGGGAGTTCTTTCGTTGTGGGTGAGTTGGGATTTTCAGGCTGCCTTGGGCATGGCGTAAGGCAGCCTGAAAGTGAACAAAACGGGTTTTTATGGTGAACGAGCAAAAGAAACTGGCGGTGTTGCTGCCTTGTATCTTCTTGTGTTGATTCACTATAAATGTCGGATTTGAGCCGTAGGTCGGGCATTTATGCCCGAATTTTGCGGATGGGATTTGCGGATTTGTCGGGCATAAATGCCCGACCTACAATTTCTACAACAGGCAGCCTGAAACGCACAACCCCGCTCAAATCCTTCGGTAAATCTCGTCAAACGGCAGCCTGAAACGTTCGCCCCAGATGCCTTTGTTGCCGTCGCGGATGCCGCAGGCGACGATCATGTTGATTTCGGCGCTGCGCGGCAGTTTGAGAATGCGTTTGACGCAGCGGCTGTCCAGTCCTTCCATCGGGCAGGTGTCCAGCCCTTGTTCTGCCATGGCGAGCATAAAGGTTTGCGCGGCGAGGGCGCAGCTTTTGTGTGCGACGATGCGCATATCGGTTTCGGTTACTTCGCGCTGCATGGGGCGGAACAGTCCGATGCTGCGCGAAATCAACCAGCGCAGCGCGCCGAGCAGCCCCCGGCAGCGGGCGTAGAAAAAGGGTATCAGTTTGCCGTAATAAAGTTCGCTGTCTTTGATGCGTTTGGCTTGGCGCTCGGGCGGGCTGTTGCGCCGGATGTTGCCGCGTTCAAATTCCAATACGGCTTGGGCGTGGCGGCGGTACCAGTCTTGCCGCGTGATAAAGACCACCATTTGCTGCGCGGTGGCGGCGGCACTCTGCCCGAGGCAGGCTTGGGCGAGTTCTGCCAGCACAGTTTTGTCGGTGATGTGGTAGAAGGCGTAAAGCTGCATATTGGAGCTGCTGGGCGCAAGCTGGGCTTGGGCGAGACAGTCGCGCACGGTGTCGGCGCTGATGGGGGTGTCGGCATAGCGGCGCACGGAGCGGCGGTGGTCTAACAGGATGCGTAGGGTCATGGGATTCCTTTGGATTAGGGCAGCCTGAAAACGGGAGAACGGGGTTTCAGGCTGCCTTTATGAACGGCTTTGGGGCAGCCTGAAAACGGTTGCAGTCGTAGGTCGGGCATTTATGCCCGAAACTTTGCAAACGAGATTTGTCGGGCATCAATGCTCCGACCTACAAACTTTCAGGCTGCCTTTGCTGCCGTCTAAAACTCTGCTTCCAGTTCTTTAATCTGGCGCAGCAGCTCGCGGCGTTCGCTTTCGTTCAGACCGCGGATATTGCGCAATTCGGTATCAATGAGAACGGGCGCGCCGCCGTGGCGCGGGGCGAACGCGAGATATTGACCATGGCGGCGGACGGGTTGGAAGTTGGCGTTGGTCAAGGTGATTTTGCGGGTTTTGCCGTTGATGATGGCGGGGTAGAAATAATAAGTCCGCTTAGTTTTTTGATCGGTATGGGCAACGTACAGCGGGATGGCGACGAGTTTCCACGGCTGTGCTTCGGGGCGGTTGATGGCGGCGAGTACGGCCCGATGGCGGCGGTAGCGGGACAGTTGCCACCAGCACGCGACGGCGGCGATGGCAGCGATGGCGATAAAGAGCAGCAGCGGCAGCAATCCGCGTATGTCAGTAGGATTGGGGACGTTGCGCACGATGAGAGCGACAATGGCAAGGCTGCCGATAAGCATCAGGGCGCACAAAATATTTGCCAGCAGATAGCCGCCGCCAATGCTGCGGATGCTGACTTGGGCGGGCAGGCGGACGGGAAATTCGCGCGGTTCGGGCGGCGCGACGGGGCGCGAACCAAGGGCTTTGGGGAAAAAGGTTTGGCAAAAACCGTCGAGCACGGCTTGGCGGCGGCTTTTGTCGGGTTCTACCGCCAGCGTGCGGATTAAATCGGGCAGGTGTTTGCCGTGCCGCAGGGGGATTACGGGCAGGCGGATGGTGAAATGGTGCAGCTTTAAGCTGTCCAATAAACGGTGTTCTTGGGCAACGTATGTTTCAAACTGTTCAAGATTGTCGGGCAGCGGTCGGCCGGCGTTCGATACTGTTTGCAGTACGGCTTCGATTTCGCGTAAAGAACGGTCGCTCAGGCAGAGTGTGGCAGGCTGCGGATAAAAGAAAACCACGCCGTTTATCTGTTCCCACGGATAAAAAACATTTTCGCGCTTGGTTTTGCTGCCGCTTTCTGTGTCGTCCCTGCCGAATTCTTCTTCGGCAAATGCTTGGACGATGCGGATACCGTCGGCGTTTAACACCAGTTTGGTACGGCTATCGGCGGCGCGGTAGAGCAGCAGGACGGCGAACGTCAGAAAGAACAAAACGATAACCGTGCCGCTCAGAACGGCTTTCAGGCTGCCGATAAACAGCAGCGGCGATGCGGCAGCGGCAATGGCGAATGAGATGAGCGACACCAGCAGCGATTTTAGACGGGCATTAGTGATGTGGATTTCGGTGGGCATGGGGGGCTTTCTGATGTGGGTTTGGGGGTGTGGTTCGGATGGGTTGGGTTTTTCAGACAGCATGATGATAGGCATAGGCAGCCTGAAAAAAACTTGGTTGAAGGATGGAACACAGGCAGCCTGAAAGTGGGAAACGGGTTTTAGCTTCGCAACTCCGCTGCGCTACGCAGGCTGCTTTTTTGAGTTTTCAGACGGCATTCAGGGCAGCCTGAAAAGCGGCAGATGGGGTGGGCTTTGCGGCAGCCCGCAAAGGGGCTTTCAGGCTGCCCTGGATGCCGTCTGAAACATTGTCATAAAGGCAGCCTGAAACCCCACTCACCCCTGCGTAAAATCCAACAAAACCTTTCCGATATGCGTGCCCTTATCCATCTCCGCATGGGCGGCGGCGACTTCTGTCCACGGGTACACGCGGTGCAGGTGCGGTTTGGCGATGCTGCCGTTTGCCAGCAGCGGCAAAACGTGTTCGCGCAGGCTTTGGGCGATGGCGGCTTTTTCGGCGCTGTTGCGGCCGCGCATGGTGGATCCGGTGATACGGGCGCGTTTGACGGCGATTTTGAGTAGGTTCACTTCGGGGGCGATGTTGCCGCCCATAAAGCCGATGAGAAAAATGCGCCCGTCCTTGTTCAGGCAGTCTAAGTTTTGCGCGAAATAGCTGCCGCCGACCACGTCTAAGATGCCGTCTGCGCCGCCGTGTTGTTTCACGGCTTGGGCGAAATCGTCGGTTTTGTAGTTCACGGCAATCGCGCCGTATTGTTCTACCACGCGCATTTTTTCGGCGTTGCCGACGGTGGCGATGGTGCGGATGCCGAGCGCGCGGGCAATAGCGAGCGCGATAATGCCGATGCCGCTGGTGCCGCCGTGCACCAGCAGGGTTTCGCCTGCGCGCATTTGGCCGTCCATAAACACGTTTGCCCACACGGTAAACAGGGTTTCGGGTAGCATGGCGGCTTCGGCAAGACTGTAACCGTCGGGCAGCGGCAGGGCTTGGGTGGCTTTGACGGCGCAATATTGGGCATACGCGCCGCCGTCAGTGAGCGCGCAGACTTGGTCGCCCACGGCAAAGCCGTTGACGCCCGCGCCCACGGCGGCAACTTCGCCCGCCAGCTCCAAGCCCATAATCGGGGTAACGCCCTCGGGCAGCGGATATTTGCCTTCGCGCTGCATGATGTCGGGGCGGTTCACGCCCGCGTAGGCGGTTTTAATCAAAATCTCGCCCGCTTGGGGCTGGGAAATCGGGGCGGATTCGGTGTGCAAAACGTCAATGCCGCCGAAGCCTGTGATGTTGATGTGTTGCATGGGTTGGGACATGGGGTTCCTTTCTTATGGATTGGGGGTTTGGCTGAAAAAGAGTAATCATAACAAAAAGAAAAGGCAGCCTGAAACGCATCGGCTGCCGTGTTTACTCTGCTGTTTGCAGGGATAAATGTGGGTTTCAGACGGCATTCCGCATTTTCAGGCTGCCCCAATGTCTCCAAAAGGCAGCCTGAAAACGTTGAAATACCGTTTTCAGGCTGCCTTAATCACGCTCGCTGGCTAATGATGCGAATGCCCAATCTGGAACGTGAGCGTGGTGTAGTTGGCAACTTTTTGGCAAACTTTTTGGTCGGCAAAATCCGCTTTATGCTCCACGCTGGCTTTCCAAAAACCTTGTCGCAACGGAATAATCGCCACCGTGCCATCATCGCCCGTGGTGTCCGAAAACGCCTGCGCTTCCACCTTGTGCGATTTGCGTCTATCGCTGTTGTCAAAGCCGTCAAACGTTGCCGTGAGCGTGGCATTGGGCAGCGGCTCGCCGTTAAGCAACACCTTCACCTTAAAGCGCTCGCCCACCTGCACATTGGCAGGATTATCCAGCGGCACAATCTCCAACATCTGCCCCACAGGGCGCGTAATCAGCGCCGTATCCGCGCTATCATGCCCCACGTTCACAATATTTTTGCCATACATCCGCGTTTGCTCGCAATAAGTGGCATCGGGCATTTCTTTCATATTCTGCCGCTTCCAGCCCGCCGCGTTTTTTGACCAAAACGTCGGCTGATATTCCGCCAACACCAAAAAACTGCCTTCGGGCACGGGCTTGGCGCTTTCAAATTGATAATTGTGCAAACCCTTTTGCAGCAAGTTTTGCTTGCCCTGCAGCGTGATCAACTGCAAGGGTTTAAAAATATCCAGCCGCTCTTTGGCAATTGGCTCAAACTCGGGGAACTCGCCATAGCCCAGCTCCGCTTTCAAAATCTCGCCACCGTGCGTGTGGTTGGTGGACACCCAAACGCGATGCGCATGGGCAGACAACGAAACAGCGCATAACAGCGCCGCCAATACTGCTTTTTTCATGACTCTTTTTTCCTTTGTTTATGAGTGCAAAAGTGCGGCGCAAATGTTATGGCATAACGCGGTTTTTGTAAAGATTTGTTTGCGTGGCAGCGCATCTTGTTTACAAAATGATGGGTAAATGATTGGCAAATCATCGGCAAAACGCCTAAGGCAGCCTGAAAAGCAAAATTGGACACCCGTCCAACAAGCTCCTATAATTCGGCAGCCTGAAAAGGCTAAACCAATATTTTGTTTCATAAAATTTTGTTGCCTGTTGCCGTTGTTTTCGCTTTACCAAACTTGTTTTAGCTTCGCAACTCCGCTTCGCTACGCAGGCTGCCTTTGCCATCCCATTTCATCATGTCCCATTCTCTTACCTACTGGTTTGCCACCGTCCTAACCTTTGCCCGCCGCGAAGCCAAAGAATTGCTGCGCGACAAAATCCGCCTGTTTTTCGCTGCGCTCGGGCCTGCGATTATGCTTGCCGCCGTGGGCTGGGCGATTTCGTTTGACGTGGCGAATTTAAAATTTGCCGCGCTGGATCGCGATCAATCGGCAGAAAGCCGCCGCGTGATTGAGTATTTTCGCGGCTCGCCCTATTTCAAAGAGCAAGCCCCTGTGTATTCCTTGCCCGAAGCCGAAGCGCGGTTGAAGCGCAACCAAGTGGTGCTGGTGATTGATATTCCGCCCAATTTTGGGCGCAGCTTGGCGCAGGGGAGGCAGCCTGAAATCGGGTTTTACATTGACGGCACCATTCCTTTCAACGCCAGCAATATCCAAGCCTACGCGCAAAGCATGGTGCAGCGGTATAACATGGACACGCTCAAAGCGCGCGGCATGGATTTGCCCAAAGCTGCCGCCATCGTGCCGCGCTTTCTTTACAATCAAGACTTTAAAAGCATGAACGCGATTGTGCCCAATGTGTTGATGATGGTGCTCACCATGATTCCTGCGATTATGACCGCGCTGTCGGTGGTGCGCGAACGTGAAATCGGCTCCATCGCCAATTTATACGCCAGCCCCGCCAGCGTGCCGCAGTATCTGATTGGCAAGCAGCTGCCCTATTTGGCGATGGGCGTGTTTAATTTTGTGTCGCTCTCGCTGATGATTGTGTTTTGGTTTGGCGTGCCGCTCAAAGGCTCGCTGACGGCGCTGTTTATCGGCACGCTGTTGCACGTTGCCGCAGCCACCGCGTTTGGGCTGCTGGTTTCGGCGTTCACCAAATCGCAAACGGCGGCGTTTTTCATCTCTGCCATCGGCAGCGTAACCATCGCTTCCAACTTTTCGGGCCTGATGTATCCCGTCTCCACCATGAGCGGCGGCGCGTATGTGATTGGCGTGAGCTTTCCCGCGTCGTGGTATCAGCGCGTGTCCATCGGCGGCTTCACCAAAGGCTTGGGGCTGCTGGATTTGGGCAAGGAATACGCCATGCTGGCGATGTTCGCCGCCATGTTTTTAACGCTGGCGTGTTTGAGTTTGCAAAAACAAGAGAAGTAACGCAAAGGCAGCCTGAAAACGCGCTGATTCGTTTTCAGGCTGCCTCTACCCCAAGAAAGCACCCGATATGCGAACCTTAAAAAACATCCTTTCCCTTTCCGCCAAAGAACTGCGCAGCCTGTTTGGCGACACGGTGCTGGTGGTGCTCATCGTGATGATGTTCAGCACGATGGTGTACAACACCGCCACCAACGCCACATCCGATGTGAGAAACGCCAACATCGGCATCGTGGACTACGACCGCAGCCCGCTCACGCGCCAAATTGTTGCCGCGCTGTTGCCGCCGCAATTTGCTAAGCCCGTTTACGTTAATCCCAACGACACGCAAGAGATGCTGGATAAAAGCGAGCTGACTTTTGTGTTGGAGTTTCCGCCGAATTTTCAGCGCGATGTGCAAGCGGGGCGCGCGCCTGAAGCGCAGCTTTTGGTGGATGCCACGGCGATGACGCAAGCGGGCATGGGCGCGGGCTATATTACGCAGATTTTCAGCCGCGAAATCCAAGAGTTTATGGGCGTGTCGCAGCAAATCCGCCAAGCCATGCCTGCCCGCGCGGTGGTCAATTTGCAATACAACCCGAACAACGAAAGCAGTTGGTTTATGGGCGCGGCGATGGCGGGCAATAATATTATGCTGATTACGCTGGTGTTGGTGGGCGCGGCGGTGATTCGTGAGCGCGAGCGCGGCACGATGGAGCATTTGCTGGTGATGCCGGTAACCGCCACCGAAATCGTAGCTTCTAAAATTTTGGCAAACGGCTTGGTGGTGAGCGCGGCGGCGGTGTTGAGCATGAAGTTTATTGTGGGCGGCGCGATTGGGGCGCATTTGGCGGGCTCGTTTGCGCTGTATGCGCTGGGCGTGGTGTTGTTTATGTTTTCGGTGGCTTCGTTATCGGTGATGCTGGCAACGATTGCGCCCACCATGCCGCAATACAGCTTGCTGATGGTGCCCACTTATATTGTGTTTATGATGTTTTCAGGCAGCACGTCGCCGCGCGCCAATATGCCCGAGATGGCGCAGCGGGTAAGCGAATATTGGCCCAGCACGCAGTTTGCCCACTTCGCGCAATCGGTGATGTTTCGCGGCGCGGGGCTGGAAACGGTGTGGGTGCAACTGGTGGCGTTGTCGGTGGCGGGGGCGGTGTTTTTGGGGCTGGCGTTGGTGCGGTTTCGTAAGATGTTGGAGAAGCAGGGGTAGGGTTGTGGGCTGCGTTGAGGTAGCCTGAAACCTTGCTATACACGCTTGGGCTACGGCAACCGAAAGCGTGGGTATGGCGGCGCAACGCCATGCAAACGGCTGATATTCCGCCCTGCTGTTTCAGGCTGCCTCAATGCCTTTGCCCGCAGCAAGGTGCAAAAAAAGGCGTATTCAAAATACGCCCAAAAGAAGCAATCGCGTTTCGCTTCGTGATTTGGTTTGTGGCGGCATAGGCAGCCTGAAAAACTATCCATGCTTGGGCTACAACGCCCCTAGCGGCTTGTCGGGCATAAATGCCCGACCTACTCCGTTTCAGGCTGCCTAATTCACGCGCACAGAAGTCATGCTCAATGCGCCGCCCACGATTTCATCGTTAAACAACTCCACCGCCTGCCCATCGTCGTGCTGCGCCAGCACATACAGCAGCGGCAAAAAATGCTCAGGCGTGGGCGCAGACAGCCGCGCGGCATCGCCCCATTGGTTTAAATAATCGGCAATGCGGTCAAACTCGCCTTGCTGCAACGCATCGTTGATGTTTTGCCGAAACGCTTGCGCCCATTTGTGCGGCGGTGCATCGGGGCGGTAGGCGCGCAGGTTGTGCACGATGTTGCCGCTGCCCACAATCAGCACGCCTTGTTCGCGCAGCGGGCGCAGGCGTTTGGCTTGCTCAAAATGCTCCGCGCTGCTAAGCGATGCGTCCAAACTTAGCTGCACACCGGGGATATTAGCAGCGGGGAACATGGGTTTGAGCACCGTCCACACGCCGTGGTCTAGCCCCATATCGGGATCTAGCTGGGCGTGGGGCAACAGGCGGCACACTTCCTCCACCAGCCAAGGGCAGCCTGAAACGGGGTATTGCTGTTGATACAGCGCATCGGGGAAGCCGTAGAAATCGTAAATCAGCTTGGGGCGCGGGCTGCTGCTCACCCATGTGCCGTTGCCGTAACCATGCGCAGACACGCACAAAATGGCGCGCGGCGCGGGCAGGCGCTCTCCCATTTGGCGGAAGGCGCGGTTGTACGCGTTGTCGTGTAAGACGTTCATCGGGCTGCCGTGTCCGAGAAATAAGGCGGTGTTCATGCTGTTTGCTCCGTTGTCGTCGTCCCCATTCAGCCTTATACGGCGTTGGCTCGCCTTGCTGTACTACTTACTATCTGCGGCTCGCCGCCTTGTCTAAGGCTGAATGGAAACGACGAGTAAGTTAAATGTGGCGGCATTGTATTTTTTCGGATGATGCAAATAAATAGCCAAAAAACGAAAGCAGTATTGCCCAAAAAGAAACAATAGGCAGCCTGAAAACCGCAGGCGGCAATCAAACCGGCATAAACCCGTTTTCAGGCTGCCTTTATGCCGCTTCCCATGCTTGCAACTTCGCCGCCAGTTGCGCCGCCTGCCCGCGCGCTTTGGCTTGGATTTCGTCGGCGCTGTATAACGCGGGCGATGTGCCGTGAAACCAAAACGGCGGCACAAAATTCATCTGCGCGTAATACGCGGTTTGGGCAAGGTTTTTGCAAAATTCCGCCACGGGAAAATGATGCTCGCCCAGCGTGTGGTATTCGCGCTCAGGCGCGCCCACGGTAAAGCTGGCGACAAAATTTTTGCCTTTGAGCTGGCTGCCCGCGCTGCCATAGGCAAAGCCGTAGGTGAACACGCAGTCAAACCATTGCTTCAAAATGGCGGGCATGTTGTACCAATAAAACGGATATTGGAACACGATGGTTTGATGGCGCAGCAGGGCTTGCTGTTCGGCGGCGGCATCAATTTGAAAATCGGGATACAGCTCGGCGATGGGGCGGATTTCCAAATCCAAGCCGCTGCCTTGCAAGCCGTTGATAACGGCGCGGTTGGCAACGGATTGGGCGTAGTTGGGGTGGGCGAGAATGATGAGTGCCATGTTTGCTCCTTGCTAGAAAAACGCGGATTGTGGCGGCGCAAAACGGCAAAGGCAAGAGCTATCCTTTTGAATAGGTGCAAAAAAAATGAAAACGGAATGCACGGCTGAGTGCTTAGAAGCAAACGGCAAACGCTATGCTTGCACGGTGAGCCTGGCGATGGATTTAATCGGCGGCAAATGGAAGGCGGTGGTGCTGTATCACCTGCAAGACGGGGCAAAACGCTTTGGCGAATTGCATGCGCATCTGGTGTTTGCCACCGAGGCGGTGTTGAGCCGCCAGCTGAAAGAATTGGAGCGGGACGGGCTGGTTTCGCGCACGCAATACGGCACCAAACCGCCGCTGAAAACCGAATACGCGCTCACCGAATTGGGGCGCACGGCGATTCCCGTGTTGCAGGCGGTTACCGCTTGGGGCAATGCGCTGGCGCTGGATGGCGGGTGCTTTCAGGCAGACTAAAACTGTCAGGCAGCCTGAAACTGCGCGGCAAACGCTTTGAACACGGCTTTACCCGGGCTACGGTCGTAAACGGCGAACACGATGCGCTCAAAGCAGTCGGCAAATTCAGGCTGCCGCAGGCTTTGCGCGAAGACGGCGGCAACCTGCTCGGGCGGATTGCGGAACACGCCGCAGCCCCACGCGCCCAGCACCAGATTTTTCTGCGCTTGGTCTTTGGCAACCGCCAACACATAATCCACGCGCCGTTGCAAAGTCTCTGCCAATGCTGCTGCACCATTGGGTTCGCGCTGCAAGAATACGCCCGCATTGGGCGCAGGCGCGGTAATCACCGAGGGGTAAAAGCATTCGTTCAGCAGCCCATCGCCCGACACGCGAAAAAACGGCACGCGCGGCGAATAGATGATGTGGTCGGTGTAGAGCATGGATTGTTCGGCGCGGTTGGCGGCGTAGTAATCGGGCTGTTCAAGCTGGCACAGATACAGCCCCGAGCTGCGGCACAGGTCTTCTTCCTGCGCTTTTGCGCCGTTTAAAAAACCGCCACCTGCGTTTTTGGCGGAGGCAAAGTTGAGCAGCGCGACATCATCCCTGCCTTCTTTTACCAGCAGGCGATAGGCGGCTTGCTGCGTGCTTTCGGGGGTTACGCTGATTTGCGTGGCGCGGTGGTTTCGTTTCGTTTCAGGCTGCCTTAGGGTTTCACGCCAATGGGCTAGCTCGCTGGGGCGGTATAGCACGGTGTGGCGTTGCGCGGCTTGTTGCTCGGCGGAAAAATCCAAGCAACCGCCATCTGGTAAGGGGAGCTTGCCTGTTTGGCTGATGCGCAAGGCTTGTTGGGCGAGGGTTTTGGTGTTCATGGGCTGTCCTTGTGGATGGGATGAATGGTTTTAATTTTACTCGGTTCGTTGTTTTCAGGCTGCCTTTGATGATGACCACACTAATCGCCCTGTTTACCCTATTCGCCAGCACATTCGGCGTATTTATTGGCTTGTATGAAGACAGCCGCGACAAAATTTGGGCTTATGTTGTCGCTCGCGCGTTGCTGTTGGCAGTATCTTACGGCGCGGCAATCGCCGTATTCTGGTTTGCGCCGACCGCTTGGTGGCTGCTGTGGCGCATGGCGGCGATGTGGGCAACGTTTTACGCGCTTGCCAAAGTGAGCTTTCATTTTATCTGCCAGTCTCGGCTTAACCGCACGCGGTAGCGTTTTAGGCAGTCTGAAAAAGGAAAAACCCATTTTTAGGCTGCCTACTCCGCGCCCCTTTTCAATCCTCCCAACCCCAAAAGGCAAAAATCATGCACACCCCAACCAAACTCCTCGCCCTGATTATCCCGCTCGCGCTTGCCGCCTGCGCCGTAAACACCGATGTGCCTAGCCGCGTGGCTGTGCCGCCGTCATTTGAACAGACAGTCGAACAAGCGGGCGCAATAGGGCAGCCTGAAAACAACCTTTCGCGCTGGTGGACAACATGGCAAGACCCCGTGCTGCGCGATTTGGTGGAACAAACCCTGCGCGAAAACCGCAATCTAGCGGCGGCGCAAGCCAATATGCAGGCGGCGCAAGCGCAGGCGGATTTGGCGGATGCCGTCCGCCGTCCGCAAATTGGCGCAGGGGCGAATTTATATGCCACGGGCAAACAGGATAATCCGCTGCCCGATGGGGCGCGCCAAGCGGCGGGCGGCATCAACCCGCAGCTGGGGCAGGCGGAGTTTGACAATGTGAACCTGCGCCGCGCGGCGTTGTCTGCATCGTGGTCGCCCGATATTTTTGGGCAAAAGAAAAGCGATGCCGAAGCGGCGCGACAAGTGGCGTTGGGCGAGGCGGAGCGTTGGCACGGCGCGCAACTGATGTTGGCAGCGGAAACCGCGCAGCATTATTTGAACGCACGGGCGTTAGAAGCGCGGCAGGCGCAGGCGGCGCAACGCGAAGGTAGCCTGAAAAACCTGTTGCGCTATGTGCAGGCGCGGTTTAAGGCGGGGCATGTGAGCGCGTATGAAGTGCGCCAAGTGGAGGCGCAACTTGCCGCCGCGCAAGCCGAAGCCGCCACGCTAGACGCGCAACGCGCCGCGCACGTTCGCAGCATTGCGGTGCTTACGGGGCAAGTGCCGCAGGGTTTCAGGCTGCCTGAAAGCGCGGCAAACGTGTTGGCAAATTTGCCTGCGCCGCCGCAAGGGGCAACGCCGTTAAACGTGCTCACGCGCCGCCCTGATGTGCGCGCTGCCGAACGCCAAGCCCGTGCCGCCGCTGCCAAGCTCGCCAGCGCCAAGATGGACAGGCTGCCGCGCTTTGACATCCAATTTGCGTGGAGCAACGGACGCATTGGGCTGGACAACAATTTATCCTCCATCGCCAAAAGCACGGGCGGGCTGCTGAGCGTAGGGGTAACCGTGCCGCTGTTCACCGCTGGGCGCATCAAAGCCAACATCGCCGCCGCCGATGCGCGCGTAAAAGCCGCCGCCGCGCAATACGACAACACGCTGCTCACCGCGCTGGCAGAAGTGGACAGCAGCTACCATTTGCAACGCGGCTTGTTTGACCAACGCGCCCGCGCCGCCGATGCCGCCGCGCAAAGCCAGCGTCAAGCCAGCCAATCGCGCCGCTTGTTTGAGCTGGGCAAATTGACGCTAGACCAAGCGCTCACCGCCGAAATCAACGCCAGCCAAGCGCAAGAAGCCTTGTTGCGGGCGCGCTTGGCGGAAGGGGAGAATTTGTTGCGGCTGTATCAAACGCTGGGCGGGGGATGGCAGGATTAGTTGGGGGTAGGCATTATGGCAAAGACAGCCTGAAAACGCTGGTTGTGCGTTTCAGGCTGCTTTTTGTTGAAGGCGATTGGTTTGGGTGGCGTTTGTTTATGGATGAATCTTGTTTACCAACTCGTTCTTGTTCGCCAACAAGGGCAGCCTGAAAATGGGCAGAGTTGGCGCATAGGGAAACTGGCTGCGCTTGTATCAAGCATTGCACATCAGTTAGCCAAACCAGCTTGGCTTGACAGATAAAAGGCAGCCTGAAACTTGCTTAGTGCGTTTTCAGGCTGCCTTTGCTTGCATCATCAGCTTGCGCGGAATCTTGTTTACCCGCTCACTTTTGTTTACCAATAGGGCAGCCTGAAAACAGGCGAAACGGGCAGAAAAAAACTTGCTGCGGCTGTATTAGCCGTTGAGTGGCGTTGGCAAAATAAGCGCGGCGCAGGCAGGCAAAAGCCAAGCAAGGCAGCCTGAAAACCCAATAACCGCATTTTCAGGCTGCCCCCATCCGCCGTCGCGCCCAAACCATCTGCACCCCCATCGCCACCCCCATGCACACGCAAACAGGCAGCCAAAACGCCGTGCTCAACCGCGACAATTCCAGCATAAACACAATCGCCGTCAGCCGCATATTCTGCGCCAAGCCCAAAAATACCGTTGCGCCCACAAACGCCGCCGCCCCAGCCGAAATCGGCGGCAACAGCGCATTCCAAGCCACCGCGCTGGCAAACGCCATCATCCCGCCCAGCATCATCGATGGCGTAATCCGCCCGCCATAAGCCCCCGCCAGCGAAGCCAGCCACAGCGCCGCCCATTTGGTTGCCAGCAGCGCCAACGCCGTTTGCCATGAAAGCGCATCGGCAAAACTCAGCTGATTGCCCGCCTTGCCGTTGCCCAAAATTTCAGGCTGCCACATCGCCATCGCGCCAATCGTCGCAAACGATAACAGCGCAATCGGCAGCATTTTCCAACTTGCCTTGTTCAGCTTCGGCAGCTTGCCATTGCACCACGCCAGCAATTCCACCCCCAGCGCAATCAACACCCCACACAGCGCCGCCCAAGCCAAAAACCCCGCATCAAACGACACCGCCGCCAAATTCGGCAAATGCCCATATTGCACCGTATCCCCCAGCCCAACGCGCACCACCAACACCGCCACGCCGCAAGCCAACAACGCCGCCAGCGCCATCGGCACCGACCAAGCCGCCAACAGCGTTTCCAACACAAACACCGTTGCCGCCAGCGGCACGTTATACACCGCCGCCAAGCCCGCCCCCGAAGCGCACGCCAACAACACACTCTTTTGTCCAGCCGATAGCTGCAATCCCTTTGCCAACGGCGTTGCCAGCGCCACACTCATCTCGCGCGGCGCAACCTCCCGCCCCAAAGGCGAGCCCATCCCCACCGTAATAATCTGCAAAATCGCATGGCACGCCGTCGTTTTCACTGGCATATCTTTTTCAGGCTGCCGCACCGCCGTTTTCACTTCCAACAACGGCGCGCCATATTTGTGCAACAGCGTCCAACACACCCCCACCACCGCACCACACGCCAGCAACGCCGCCAAACGCCGCCCTGCCGAAGCCTGCGCCACCAATTCGCGAAACGAAACGTGCCCCGTCGCCCAGCCGCCGTAAAACACCCATTGCTGCACCGCGTGCAACAAATGCGTAAACCCAATCCCCACCAAGCCCGCCAACACCCCCGTTAGCAACAGCGCCACCGTCAAACGCAGCGAAAAATCCCGCGCATCCATCGCATCATCCCATTCACAAAAAGCGCCTATTGTAGAGCAAAGCCAGCCTGAAAATCACTTATTCGCCCATTTCAGGCTGCCGCAACTATAATCCCCCTTTTCAACCCCAACGTAGAAAGAAGCAACATGACAAAATTCTTCACCCGCGAGCAAATTCTCCCCGCCTACCAATACCGCAAATCCTGCCGCCACTACGACCCCAGCCGCAAAATCAGCGCCGAAGATTTCAACTACATTTTAGAACTCGCCCGCCTATCGCCCAGCTCCGTCGGCAGCGAACCGTGGCGATTCCTCGTTGTGCAAAACCCCGAGCTGCGCCAAAAACTCAAACCCTTCGCATGGGGCATGGCGAGCACGCTGGATACCGCCAGCCATATTGTCGTTATCCTTGCCAAGAAAAACGCGCGCTACGACAGCCCCTTTATGCTAGAAGGCATCCAACGCCGTGGCATCACCGATCCCGAAACCATCAGCAAAACGCTCGCCAAATACCAAAACTTCCAAGCCGATGATGCTCACCTGCTAGACAACGAGCGCACCCTGTTTGACTGGTGCAGCAAGCAAACCTACATCGCCCTTGCCAACATGATGACAGGCGCCGCCCTAATCGGCATAGACAGCTGCCCCATTGAAGGCTTCAACTACGATGAAATGAACCGCACGCTCGCCGAAGCAGGCGCGTTTGACCCCGCCGAATGGGGCGTGTCCGTTGCCGTAACCTTCGGCTACCGCGCCCAAGATATTGCGCCCAAAGCGCGCAAAGCCGCGGCGGAAGTGGTTACTTGGTTGGAATAAATCCCAGCCAAAGGCAGCCTGAAAACAAAAAATACCGTTTTCAGGCTGCCTCAATTCACAAAAAACCACAAGGAAAGTTTATGAACCGCCCTATCCTAACCACCGCCCTGCTTACTGCATCGAACGCCCTCGTTGCCCAAGCTCAAGCCCAAAGGCAGCCTGAAAATACCCCAATGGAGCGTCGGCGGCTCGCCGACATCTTGGCAAACCAGCCATGCTCTGTTTGAAGCTGTTGGCGACGAGCCGTCGCCGCTCCATACCGTTTCAGGCTGCCTTTGAGCAACATTCAACAATAAAGACAGCCTAAACCCTTCTCATCACAAAATCATAAAAAAGCAGCCTGAAAACCCTTTCCCAGTTTTCAGGCTGCCTATTTTGGTCAATCCACCACAAACGTTTGGGGCTACTGCCCCTTCCCCTACGTCCAGCCGAACGGAGCATTCTTTTTTCGGAAACAAGCGTGCGCTTGTCCGACGGCGCGCAAAGCGCGACTAGTTCGCACGCGCCGAAAAAAGGATGCGGAGTGAGGGAAGTTTGGCGTAGCCAAACCTGCACGTCGGGGTCGCCTTTCTTTTGCTTACTTGGTAGTGTCCTAAAAAGTATGCTGCCTATTTTTTAATCATCACACATAACCAT
>CAUSAW010000036.1:0-16958 GCA_963529725.1 uncultured Kingella sp.
CAAACTCGCCCACATCATGCCCAACCACTTCACAGGGCAAACCGTTTACGACATTCTGCCCGAGGAGACCGCCCGCGCCATAGAACAACGCGCCGTCGTTGCCAAACGGCTCGCGCCTGTGAAAATAGAAGCCGTGGTGCGCGGCTACCTCAGCGGCAGCGGCTGGAAAGCCTACCAAGCCACAGGCAAAATCTGCGGCATCTCACTGCCCGCCAATCTGCGCGAAGCCGAAAAACTGCCCGAAGTCATTTTCACTCCCTCCACCAAAGCCGCAGTGGGCGACCACGACGAAAACATCAGCTTTGCCCGCTGCGCCGACCTAATCGGCAGCGAACTTGCCCACCAAGTGCGCGCCAAAGCCATCCAACTCTACACCGAAGCCGCCGAATACGCCGCCACCCGCGGCATCATCATCGCCGACACCAAATTTGAATTTGGGCTAGACGAAAACGGCACACTCACCCTAATGGACGAAGTACTCACCCCCGATTCCAGCCGCTTCTGGGCAGCGCAAAGCTACCAAATCGGCAGCAATCCCCCCTCGTTTGACAAACAATTCATCCGCGACTGGCTAGAACACAGCGGCTGGAACAAGCAGCCCCCCGCGCCCGCCATCCCCGCCGAAGTGCTTGCCAAAACCGTTAGCAAATATCAAGAAGCCTTGCGCTTGTTGACCGCGTAATACTGTTAACGCTTTTCAGGCTGCCTTTGATGTTTCGCAAAGGCAGGCTGAAAATGTTTTTTAGCGGTGTAGAATGTTTGGCTTTTGCCATGCACCGTGAACCAATAGAGCGGCGGCTCGCTGACATCTTGTAGCCCAGCGATACGCTTCTGTTTCGTCCGCCACTTGGCGACGAGCCGTCGACGTTCCATTGTGTATCTTGTTTTCAGGCTGCCTTTTACGACGCTTAAAGACAGCCTGAAAACGGTTTATCCCATTTTCAGGCTGCCTATTCATGCCAACAAAATCATTTTTGATGCTGCTTCAACGCCGCTTTCACAAACGCGGTAAACAGCGGATGCCCTTTGCGCGGATTGGATGTGAACTCGGGGTGGAACTGGCAGGCGAAGAACCACGGATGGTTGGGGATTTCAATCGTTTCCACCAGCCGCTCGCGCCCTGCCGACACGCCGCCAATCACCAAGCCTGCGGCTTCAAGCTGCGGCACATAATGGTTGTTCACTTCATAGCGATGGCGATGGCGCTCGCGGATTTGGGTTGCGCCGTAGATTTTGGCGGCAAGGCTGCCCTGCTTCAATTCTACTTCCTGCGCGCCCAAGCGCATGGTGCCGCCCAAATCGGCGTTTTCGTCGCGCGTTTCCACGCTGCCGTCTGCGGTTTGCCATTCGTCTATCAGCGCAATCACAGGATGCGCCGCTTTCAAATCAAACTCGGTGGAGTTTGCGCCTGCCAAGCCTGCCACATCGCGCGCGTATTCAATCAGCGCAATTTGCATCCCCAAGCAGATGCCCAAATACGGGATGTTGTGCTCGCGGGCGAAGCGGGCGGCGGCGATTTTGCCTTCCACGCCACGCGAACCAAAGCCACCTGGCACAAGGATGGCATCAAAGTTTTTCAGGCTGCCTGTGCCGTCTTGTTCCAGCGTTTCGCTGTCAATGTAGGTGATGTTCACATCGGTTTGCGTGTGAATGCCCGCGTGGCGCAGGGCTTCGGTGAGCGATTTGTAGGATTCGGTTAAATCCACATATTTGCCCACCATGGCGATGTTGACTTTGTGCTGCGGATTTTGAATGGCATAGACGATTTTTTTCCACTCGGTTAAATCGGCTTGGCGCACGTTCAGCTGCAATTGTTCGCAAATAATGGTGTCAATGCCTTGGTTGTGCAGCATTTCAGGCACTTCATAGATGCTTTTGGCATCGTAGCTGCCCACCACGGCGCGTTCTTCCACGTTGCAAAACAGCGCGATTTTGCGGCGTTCTTCATCGGGCAGGATTCTGTCCATGCGGCAGATGAGAATATCGGGCTGCAAGCCGATGCTGAGCATTTCTTTCACGGTGTGCTGCGTGGGCTTGGTTTTGATTTCGCCCGCGGCGGCGATATAAGGCACATACGACAGATGCACAAACAAGGTGTTGGTGCGCCCAAGCTGGCTGCGCATTTGGCGAATGGCTTCCAAAAACGGCAGCGATTCAATATCGCCCACCGTGCCGCCAATTTCCACAATTGCCACTTCTTTGCCCGCCGCGCCTTCGTGGATGCGGCGTTTGATTTCGTCGGTGATGTGGGGGATGACTTGCACCGTGCCGCCCAGATAGTCGCCGCGCCGCTCTTTGGCGATGACGTTTTCATACACTTGCCCCGAGCTGAAACTGTTGGCGCGGGTGAGCGTGGCGTGGATAAAGCGTTCGTAATGCCCGAGGTCTAAATCGGTTTCTGCGCCATCATCGGTTACAAACACTTCGCCGTGCTGAAACGGGCTCATCGTGCCAGGGTCTACGTTGATGTAGGGGTCTAGTTTGAGCATGGTTACGTTTAGCCCGCGCGATTCTAAAATGGCGGCAATAGAAGCGGCGGCGATGCCTTTACCCAATGAAGAAACAACGCCGCCCGTTACGAAGATGAATTTTGTCATGATGGTGATACCTGTGTTGGAATGCGCGATTTTAACGCAAATTGGTGGTAAGTAAAAGTTTGTGGGCGGGTGGTAAATAGGGTGTGGCAACGCCAAATGAATTTTTGCCAGAACGTGCGTTGCGCCGCACACCACGCTTTGGGTTGGTGCTTTGTGGTTGGCTTTGGGTGTAGTTTTAACCATGCGCTTCATGCAAGCGGGGCACTTACTTTTCTTTGCTTCGCCAAAGATGAGAACCTGTATTCGCTATCTGCACGGCTGCTTTTGCATTCATTGAATACGCCTACTGCGTTGCCAAGCCAAGCTAATAGTCTCGCTATTAACTTGTCTTGTCGCCTTGTATTCGTATTCACTGAATACAAAATCCGCTCGCGCAGATAACGGATACAGGTTCTGGCAAAAGAAAGGCGACCCCGACGTGCGTGTTCGCCGCGCGAACTTCTCTCACTCCGCATCCTTTTTTCGGCGCGTGCGAACTAGCCGCACTTCGTTTGTCGTCGAACAAGCGCACACTTTTTCCCGAAAAAAGGATGCTGCGTTCGGCTGGACGTAGGGGAATGGGCAGTTGTATTAACCATTCGTGAATAGTTAGGCAGCCTGAAAGGCAATCTATTCAGTAAAAATGGGGTGGTGCAATGCCCAAGCGGTTTTGTGTTTTCAGGCTGCCTTTGCATCGCCCAAAGGCAGCCTGAAACGTTTGCGCTACGGCAATGGAAAGAGTGGGTATGGCGGCGATACGCCATGTTCTGTTTCAGGCTGCATCAATGCTTGGGCAGCCTGAAAAGCTACTCCCGCCCCGTTTTCGCTTTCAGCATCGCCAGCATATTGCCCAGCCGCTCCCGCCCTTCTTCTTTGGAAACAATCGGCTTGCCGCCTTTGCGCCCGAGAATATCCAAATCGCCCTGCGGCATTTCGCCGATAAAACGGCTCGGCTCGGGGAACACAAATGTGCCTTGCCGCTTGCGTTTGATGCAATGCGTGAGCGTGAGCTGTTGCTTGGCGCGGGTGATGCCGACATACATCAGCCGCCGCTCTTCTTCCAACGCGCCCACTTCCACGCTGTCGGCGTGGGGGAACAGCCCTTCTTCGCAGCCGACCAAATACACAAACGGATACTCCAAGCCTTTGGATGCGTGCAAGGTGGACATTTTTACCGCGTCCACTTCGCCGTCGTCGTGCCCTTCCAGCAGCGTCATCAGCGCGATGGTTTGCGTGAGTTCAATCAGGTTTTTCTCGCCCTCTTCGCCTTTTTTCGCCAGCCATGCTGCCAAATCCTGCACATTTTTCCAGCGAATTTCCGCCGCTTTGCCGCTTTCTTCCGCGCCTGTTAAATACGCTTCGTAGCCAATCTCTTGCAACAGAGCTTGCACCACTTCGCCCGCATCATCTGCCGCCGCTCGCGCTTGATAATCCTGCATCAAATACACAAACTGCTGCACCGCTTCGCGGTTTTTCACGCTCAACGCCGCCAACGCTTCCATGCTTTGGGCAGCCTGAAATAGGCTACATTCGTGTTGCTTGGCATAATCGTTGAGCTTGCCCAGCGTGGTGTCGCCGATGCCGCGCTTGGGCGTGGTTGCCGTGCGCAAAAACGCGGGGTCGTCGTCGGGGTTCGCCAGCAGGCGCAGATACGACAGCACATCCTTAATCTCTGCCTTGTCGTAAAAACTTTGCCCGCCCGAAATCTGATACGGAATCCGCGCCGCGCGCAGTGCGTCTTCAAACAGCCGCGCTTGGTGGTTGCCGCGATACAAAATGGCAAAATCGGCAAAATTTGCGCCGTAAATCAGCTTATTACGCGCGATTTGCTGGGCAACGAATTCCGCTTCGTGCGTTTCGCTTTGGCACGCCACCACGCGCACCACTTCGCCCTCGCCCAACTGCGACCACAGCGTTTTCGGAAACAGCTTGGGATTGTTGGCAATCACTTGGTTCGCCACCTTCAAAATCCGCGCGGTGGAACGATAATTCTGCTCCAATTTGATGATTTTTATCTGCGGATAATCCTCTTGCAAACGGCGCAAATTCTCCATATTCGCCCCGCGCCACGCATAAATAGACTGGTCGTCATCGCCCACCGCCGTAAACCGCCCCTCCAAGCCCACCAGCGCACGCATCAGCGCATACTGGCAAGCGTTGGTGTCTTGGCATTCGTCAATCAGCAAATACTGCAAACGCTGCTGCCACTTCAAGCGCACCGCCGCATTTTGCTGCAACAGCAGCGTGGGCAGCCGAATTAAATCATCAAAATCAACCGCTTGATAATGCGCCAACGTGGTTTGATACGCGGCATACACCTGCGCCACTTGCTTGCTCCATTCATCATCGGCAGCCTGAAAAGCAGCGTCGGGCGTTTGCAAATTGTTTTTCCACAGCGAAATCTGATGCTGCGCCTTAAACACAGGCTCGCGCCCCGAGCTGCCCAGCAATTCGCCGATAATTCGCGCGCTATCCGAAGCATCCAAAATGGAAAAATTCTTTTTATAACCAACATATTGCGCTTCTTCGCGCAAAATCCGCATCCCCAGCGAGTGAAACGTGCACACGGTTAAACCGCGCGTTTGCTCGCGCCCCAGCCGCGCCGATACACGCTCTTGCATCTCTTTTGCCGCCTTGTTGGTGAAGGTAATCGCGGCGATGTGGTGCGGTTTATAGCCCGCCTGCGTGATCATGTAGGCGATTTTTTCGGTGATGACGCGCGTTTTGCCGCTGCCCGCGCCGGCCAGCACAAATAATGCGCCGCCCAAATATTCCACGGCGGCTTGTTGTTGAGGGTTGAGTTTCATGATGTTGATTGGGATATAAAGGCAGCCTGAAACAATATATTTCGCTTTGCTTCGTTGAAGCCTGCGGTTTTCAGGCTGCATTATGTGGTTGATTGGGTTGTGTTAATTTCTTGTTACCCGCCTATCGGCAGCCTGAAAAATGCTTACCAAACACGCCCGCCGCATAGCGAAACGCCTCATCTAACGCCTGCTGCATACTAGCAGGCAGCGTATCGCGCACTTCCTTCCAATAGCGTTCTATCGCCATCTCCAAATCAGGCGAAAGCTGTTTGTGCAACACCGCCGTTTGCAACAAAATCAACACGCTGATGGTGTACGCCTGACCACGCTCGGGATGATACAGCGCGTATTCCAAGAGCTCGGCGGGGTAATACGCGCTGCATTGTTCGCGCGACAAATAGCCGTTTTGCTGGGTGAGAATTTGGCGCAACACCGCCGCGTGTTCGGCGCGTTCATCGGGCGAAATCGCCAGCGCGGTTAAACTGGCGATGCTTTGCGTGCCCGTTTGGGCAAGATAGGGAAACAATGGGGGCGGAAAATTCATGATTAGGCAGCCTGAAAATTGCTTACAGTTAAAAATTATAAGCCAAATAACAAAAAGAATTTGGTAAAAAGCGCGGTTTGAATTACAATTCAAATCCTTTACGGCTGGGCGTTTGCGCCTGTTTTTAGAACCTGAAAACGGGTTCTCAATAATCATAACATTGGAGTTTAATAACAATGACAACCAAAGGACAACTTCTACAAGACCCTTTCTTGAATGCTTTACGCCGCGAACACGTTCCCGTTTCCATTTATTTGGTAAACGGTATTAAATTGCAAGGGCAAGTGGAATCGTTTGACCAATATGTTGTGCTGTTGCGCAACACGGCGGTTACACAAATGGTGTACAAACACGCTATTTCCACCATCGTTCCTGCCCGCGCGGTGAGCGTGCAACACGACAACAGCAACAATAAACCTGCGTTGCAACAAGTGGAAACTTCCGCGCCTGTTGAAGGATAAGGCGAAAAGTGAACGCTAAATGATTTTCAGGCTGCCTTGATTGTGATAGGCAGCCTGAAATGTTTTGGGGATGGGAACGCGATGCCCTATCAACAAAACATCAATTAAGGCAGCCTGAAAACCGTTTGGCATGGTTTTCAGGCTGCCTCAAGCCACCTCACACCCGCGTAACCTTGCGCACTTGCGGGATTTGGTGCAACGCCGCCATCACTTCGTTCAAATGCGCCAAATCGTGCACATTCAGATTAAAGCGGAATTCCACAAAGCCTTCGCTGCCGCTTTGCGATTTGGATAGCGTATCCACCGAGGCAATATCGGCGCCGTTATCAGAAATGGCAGAAGTAATCGCCGCCAGCAGCGCGTGCGCATCCACCGATGAAACCACCACCGCCGTATCGTATATTTTGCGCGCGTTGTTTGGCAGCATTGCCCAATCGGCATCCAGCTGATGCTCATTGTCGGTTTTGAGCAAGGTGGGGCAGTTGTCGCGATGGATAATCACGCCTTGGTCGGCAACAATCACCGCGCGCACGCTGTCGCCTGGCAGCGGCAAGCAACATTTGCCCAAATGCACATGCGGCATTTCGTTGCCGTTCACTTGAATCGGGCTTAGCTTCACTTCGCCGCCCCAATGCTCGCCCGCCAAATCGGCAATTTCCATCGCCACGGACACAGGCAACAGCCGCCCCATGCCCACTTGATACAACACATCTTCAAAGGTTTGTTTTTTCTCAACCAGCGATTGCAGGTATTTGTCTTTCAGCGTTTCAGACTGCGCCACTTTTTTCGGCAGCAGACTGTTTAACGCGCGGGCAAGCAGGCGTTCGCCCAAGGCAATCGCATCGGCATGGCTGGTGTTTTTAATATAGCTGCGGATGGCACTGCGGGCGCGGCTGGACTTGGCAAAATTGAGCCAAGCGGGGTTGGGCTTGCCTTGCGCAGAAGTAATAATTTCCACCGTATCGCCCGTTTTCAGCTTGGTATTGAGCGGCACGGCAACCCGATTCACGCGCGCGCCCACGCAGCGATGCCCAATGTCGGTGTGGATGGTGTAGGCAAAATCAATCGGCGTTGCGCCGCGCGGCAGCGTGATGATTTTGCCTTTGGGCGTAACGATATAGACTTCGTTGGGAAACAAATCCACTTTAACGTGTTCCAAAAATTCCATCGCGTTGGCGCTGCGGGCTTGCAAATCCAAAATATTTTGCAGCCATTGGTTGGTGCGCAGTGTGGCTTCGTCTTCCTTGCTGGATTTGGATTTATACGCCCAATGGCTGGCAACGCCCACTTCGGCGATGGCGTGCATTTCGCGCGTGCGGATTTGCACTTCAATCGGCAAGCCGTATGGACCGTTGAGCGTGGTGTGCAGCGATTTGTAGCCGTTGGATTTTGGGATGGCAATGTAGTCTTTGAATTTGCCTGGGCGCGGCTGATACAGGCTGTGCAATGCGCCCAAGGCGGCGTAACAGGCGGGAATGCTGTTCACCACCACGCGAAAGCCATAAATGTCCAACACTTCTTCAAATTTGAGTTTTTTGGACAACATTTTTTGATGGATGTTGTAAAGATTTTTCTCGCGCCCGCGAATTTTCGCTTCAATATTGCAGGCAACAAGGCGGATGTTGATTTCGCGCAGCACGCGGTCAATCACATCATGGCGATTCTTTTTAAACGCGGTCATGGCGCGTTTGAGAATTTCGTAGCGATTGGGGTGCATGGCTTGGAACGACAAGTCTTGCAGTTCGCGGTAAACGTGATTCAGCCCCAAGCGGTTGGCGATGGGGGCGTAAACTTCCAGCGTTTCGGTGGCGATGCGGCGGCGGCTGGCGGGGCTTTTCGCACCCAGCGTGCGCATATTGTGCAGACGATCGGATAGCTTCACGATAATCACGCGCACATCTTTGGTCATCGCCAAAATCAGCTTGCGAAAGCTCTCGGCTTGCTGCTCGGCTTGGCTGTCAAATTTGAGGTTTTCCAGTTTGGACAAGCCGTCCACCATCTCGGCGATGGTGTCGCCAAAATCGCTTGCCATTTGCGCTTTGGTAACGGGCGTGTCTTCCAATACATCATGCATCAAGCCTGCGCTTAGGGTTTGAATGTCCATGTGCCAACGGGCAAGCTCGGTGGCAACGGCGATGGGATGGGTAATATAGGGTTCGCCGCTTTTGCGCGTTTGCCCTGAGTGGGCACGAAAGGCGTAGGCACAGGCGGTTTCAAGCTGCTGCTGCTCGGCATCGGAAAGGTAGTTGGCTTCGCGAAACAGCTTGTTGCGATAGTCGGTGGTTAAGTCGTCGTAAGGGGCTTGGGGAGATGGAATCGGCATGGTGTGTGGCTTTAAGCTGTTTTCAGGCTGCCTTTGGGGCGTGAGTTTAGGCAGCCTGAAAATGGGGTGGAATGTGTTTGTTGATATGTTTGCTATAAGACAGTAAGGCAGCCTGAAAAGCCAAAAGCGGCGCTACGCAGGCTGCCTTTGAACAAGCGTTATTCGTGTTTGCGCAACAGCTTATTAATCTCGGCATCGTAGTTCGCGCAGAAATTAGGTGCGCTGGCTTTTTTCAGGTATTTGGTGCGCAGCGCGTCGGCGTTTTGTTTTAGCTTGGCTATGCTTTTGTCGTTGTATTGTGCGCAGCTGTGTTTGTCTAATGCTTGCGATACGCGCGGAGCGTATTTTTGCTGAATCTCATCAACCGATACGCCGCATTGCGCGGTATAAACGCCGATGGCAAAACCCACTTCGTTGATCTGATCGCAACGGCGCTCTTGCAACCAAGAAGCATTGGCAAACACGGGCAGCAAAATAGTAAGCAGGGCAAATTTTTTAAGCATAAATGTTTCCTATTGATTCTTGGATAAAATTTCAGGCTGCCCAAAACACACAGGCAGCCTGAAAATAATCATTTAACGCGCGACAAGATTTCGTTGGCTGTAATCTGCCCAGCAGCGATTTCGCGCAATGCTGTTACCGTTGGCTTATCGTTGCGCAAATCGTCCACCAAAGGCGCGGTGCCGTTTTCAAGCTGGCGGGCGCGGCGCGCGGCGGCAAGGGTTAAATCAAAATGATTGGGGATTTTTTCAATGCATTCTTCAACGGTGATACGAGCCATGTTTGTTTTCCTTGGGTTGATGGGTTTAACGGCAGCCTAAAAGCCATTGGCGTGGATTCAGGCAGCCTGAAAGATTTGAATTTTAAAGATTTTGTAATATTTTTTCAACGTTTAACGTTTGATTACGCAGCGACAAGCGTTGCGCTTTAAAAATATGCAGCAAATCGCTTTCCGCCTGCACCAAATCGTTGTTGATCACAACATAATCAAACGCAAAGGCATAGCGAATTTCCTGCTCCGCTTCGCTCAAACGCCGTGCAATGACTTCTTCGTTGTCGGTTTGGCGGTTGCGCAAACGCTGTTCCAGCACCGCAAGCGATGGCGGCAAAATGAAAATGCTCACCGCATCGGGCAATGCTTTGCGCACTTGCTCCGCGCCTTGCACATCAATTTCCAGAATCACATCAAAGCCTTGCTCGCACATTTCTTGCACTGCTGCCGCGCTGGTGCCATACAAATTGCCAAACACTTCGGCGTGTTCCAAAAACGCGCCCTGCCCCACCAAATCGGTAAAATGCTCGCGCGTGGTGAAATAATAATGCTTGCCGTGTTGCTCGTTTTCGCGCGGCGGGCGTGTGGTGTGCGAGATGGAAACGCGAATTTGCGGATTATGCGCGGTTAAACGCGAAACCAGCGTGGTTTTGCCTGTGCCCGATGCGGCGGAAATGATGAATACATTGCCTTTGGCGCTTGTCATTTTGTTTACCTTTGATTACAAACCGATTACAAATAATCACAATTATGCCATAGTTTTCAGGCTGCCTGAACTATTGGGCTGGTTGCGCTGCGTGAGACAGCCTGAAACGGGTATGGAGCGGCGACGGCTAGTCGCCAACGGCTTCAAACAGCACAGGGCTGATTTGCCAAGAAGATACAAGATGTCGGCGAGCCGCCGACGCTCCATTGGAGTGTTTTTCAGGCTACCTAAACCATTGCGCAAACCTTGCAAAAGGCAGCCTGAAAACACTACGGCAGCCTGAAACCCCATCCAGCCAAAACAAAAACCCAACGTTCACACGCTGGGTTGAATTTTGCGACAAGCCAAGCAAATTAAAGCTGGCTCATTTTCATCTGAATCAACTGCCGGTTGCCTGAGTTTTCAGGCAATTTATCCAACGCCAGTTTATACGCCTCGCCCGCCTCTTTGGTTTTGCCCTGCGCCGCGAACACATCGCCTTTGGCTTCGTTAATCAACGGCTGATACGGCTCGCTCACAGGCATGGCAAGCGTTTTAAGCGCGTCATCGTATTTTTTCTGCTGAATGTAAACATTCGCCAAATTCTGCATTGCGGCAGCCTGAAAAACGGGCGTTTTATCGTTTGCCAACACCCATTGATACGCCTTCACCGCATCATCCAGCTTGCCTGCTTGGAACAACAACGCCGCCGTTTGCAAGCTCGCCTGCGTGGTTGCCGTGTCTTGCGA
Organism: uncultured Kingella sp.; assembly: GCA_963529725.1. Lineage (GTDB taxonomy): Bacteria > Pseudomonadota > Gammaproteobacteria > Burkholderiales > Neisseriaceae > Kingella_B. The sequence continues at coordinate 10,918 of CAUSAW010000036.1, forward strand.
GAACTGCTGCTGCAACGCCGCCAATTTCGCCGCATCGCCTTTCACTTGCGAAGCCAGTTGCGCCGCTTGCGCGCTGCCTTGATGCACACGCCCTTGATACGCCACATAGCCCACATAACCCAACGCGCCCGCCACCAGCGCGCCCGCCAGCCATTTACCGCCGCTGTGCCAAATATGCTTTGCCGTGTTGATGCTTTCTTGTTCGTCGTGATAACCAGCCATTATTGTGTACTCCATTGATTTAATTGTTGAATCAGCTCATCGGCGGCAACGGTTGTTTGCCCGCGCTCGCCGCGTAAGTCTTTAATGGTAACCGCGTTTTGCGCCACTTCGTTTTCCGCGATAATCACGGCAAACGCCGCGCCCGATTGGTCGGCGCGTTTAAACTGATTTTTCAGCTTGGTGCTGCCTGAAAACTGCGCCACGTTCCAACCCGCATCGCGCAAAGTTTTCGCGTGTTGCATCGCCACCAACGTTGCGCCTTCGCCCTGCTGCATCACAAACACATCGGGCGCGAAATCGGCTTTCAGGCTACCGTAATCGCGCACCAGCAGCAGCAGCCGCTCGATGCCCATCGCAAAGCCGATAGACGGCGTGGCGCGCCCGCCCAGCTCTTCCATCAAACCATCATAACGCCCGCCGCCGCACACGGTGGCTTGTGCGCCCAGCTTATCGGTGGTCCATTCAAACACGGTGTGGTTGTAATAATCTAAGCCGCGCACCAAACGCGGATTTTCTATGTATTTGATTTGCAAACCATCCAGCAGCGATTTGAAGGTGTTGTAGTGTTGCAAAGATGCTTCGCCCAAATAGTCCAACAAGCGCGGCGCGGCGTTGCAGATGTCTTGCAAGGCAGGATTTTTGCTGTCTAACACGCGCAAAGGATTGGTGTGCAAACGGCGTTTGCTGTCTTCATCCAATTGCTCTTCGTGTTGCGACAAATACGCCACCAAAGCGGCGCGGTGTGCAGCGCGTTCTTCGCGATTGCCCAAACTGTTGATTTCCAGCGTTAATTGCTCGCTGATGCCCAATTCGCGCCATAAATCGGCGCACATGGCGATGATTTCGGCATCAATATCAGGGTCGGCAAAGCCCAGCGCTTCAATGCCCACTTGGTGAAACTGGCGATAGCGCCCTTTTTGCGGACGCTCGGCGCGAAACATCGGTCCCATGTACCACAATTTTTGCGGCGCGGCGTAGGTTAAATCGTGTTCCACCACCGCGCGCAGGCAGCTTGCCGTGCCTTCGGGGCGCAGGCTCAGGCTGGTTTCGCCCGCGTTGTCGGCAAAGGTGTACATTTCCTTGCCCACCACATCGGTTTCTTCACCGATGGAGCGCACGAATAGATTGGTGTGTTCCACAATCGGTGTGCGGATTTGCTTGTAGCCAAAGCGGCGCGTCCATTTTTGCACTTGGTTTTCAAAGGTTTGCCAAAAATCGGCGGTGAGTTTGAAGTCTTTTTGTTCAACGGGCAGAAGGTCATTCATGCCTTTAACGGATTGGATTTTTTGAGACATTGGGGGCTTTCAGTTTTGTAGATTAGGCGCAACGCCGTGTTATTTTGGCTTTCAGGCTGCCTGAAAAAAGCGCGTATTGTAACCGATTTCAGGCTGCCTATTTTGCTAAAATACCGACCATGAAAGCCAACTCTCTGCCCGTGCTGAACGGCATTAAACCCAGCTATCTCAACCTACCGCACGACAAGCAATACATCGGCAAGCCGCTGCTGTGCTATTTGCGCGCCCGCTTTCCATTTATCACGGAGAGCATTTGGCGGGCGCGGCTCAACAGCGGCATGGTGGTGAACCAGCGCGGCGAGCCGTTGCACGAAAACGTGTTGTATCAAGCGGGCGAGACGATTTTTTACTACCGCGAAGTCAGCCGCGAAGACGAGCCGCGCATTCCGTTTGACGAAAAAATCTTGTGGCTGGACGATGATTTGATTGTGGTGGACAAGCCGCATTTTTTGCCCGTTACCCCCAGCGGGCGATTTTTGCGCGAAACGCTGCTCACGCGATTGCGCCTGCATCCTGATTTGCAGCATTTGGATGTGGCGAACATCTCGCCGCTGCATCGTTTGGATAAGGACACGGCAGGCGTGATGCTGTTTTCGCACAATCTTGCCACGCGCGCGGCGTATCACGCGCTGTTTCCCAGCCATGCCATCCAAAAGACTTACCACGCGCTGGCGGCAACGCGCTTGGATTTGGCTTACCCGCTTACCGTGCGCACGCGCCTTGTGCCCAGCGAGCCGTTTTTTTTGATGCGAGAAGCAGCGGGCGAGGCGAATGCCGAAACACGCGTTTGCCTGCTGGAACAGCGCGGCGAGGTGAGCCTCTACGAATTGCAGCCGATTACGGGCAAAAAACACCAGCTGCGGGTGCAGATGATGGGGCTGGGCATGCCGTTGCTGAACGACGCGCTGTATCCCGTGGTGCAGCCTGAAAACGCGGTGGACTATGCCAAGCCGTTGCAACTCTTGGCGAAGCGTTTAACTTTTATTGATCCGATAGCGGGGGTGGAGCGGGTGTTTGAGAGCGGGCAGGAGTTGTGAGCGAATGCTGTGGAGACCGAAGCAGCCTGAAAATGGGGATGCTGATTTGCCCAGCGTGTCTGGCAAATTTATCCGATAGGATGGTTTGGCGACTAGCCGTCGCCGCTTCGTTTTGCTTTTCAGGCTGCCTTTGATATGCAAGCAATAGGCAGCCTGAAAACTATTTGCCCAACACAAATTGCCAATCGCTGCACCATTTTCAGGCTGCCACAAAGATTGCTTTAAACAATAAAGCGAGATGCAATCTGCAAAATGATAAGCAGCCTGAAAAACCAGTTCGCGCTGTTTTCAGGCTGCCTATTTGGTTCAAGGCAAGCAATGAAGCGTTGGTGGCTTGCTGATGAATACGTTTTTTAAGCCCACTTTGGCGACGAGCCGTTGCCGCTCCATTTTGGTTTTCAGGCTGCCTTTGATATGTGCGTATAGGCAGCCTGAAAACTATTCCATCTCGCCTTCATCTTCATCATCCCATGCGTGTTTAACCGCATAATTAGCAGTTTCAAAATCAAAGCCGCGGTACACAAGAAAGCGCAGGTATTTTTGCTTTTCGGCGTAATCCTTGGGCGGGGCGGCGTGTTTTTTGCGCAGCACTTGGTTGGCGTTTGCTTGCTCGGTTTGGGCATCGGGCAGGTATTCGTGTATCAAGGATTCGTCTATGCCTTGCGTGGCAAGGGCGTGTTTGAGCCGTTGCGTGCCGTGTTTGGCGCTTTTGCTGTGGATGTAGGCTTCGGTGTAGCGTTCATCGGATTGCCAGTTGCGCTCGGCAAATTCGGCGACAACGGCGTCTAGTTCGCTGGGGTCTTCGGCATAGGGGGCGAGCTTGCGATAGAGCTGTTGGCGGCTGATTTCGCGGCGGGAGAGGATGTCTAGGGCGCGGGCGCGTAGGGATTTTTGTGGGCGCATGGTGGGGCTTTCAGGCTGCCTTTGGGCTGGGTGTGGCTGTGATGGCAGCCTGAAAGTGTGTTTACCATTTTCAGGCTGCCTTTGGATGTTTACTCTGCGTCTGGATATTGCGGGCGCAAGTGTTCGTAAATATCGGGCAGGGCGTTAATCGTCCAATCGGGCGCGGTGGCGGGGTCTTGGGCAAGCTGCGCCATGTCGCCGTAGCCAAAGGTTACGCCCACGGCGATGCTGCCTGCGGCTTTGGCGGAGATGATGTCGTTTTTGGAATCGCCCACCATCACAATATTTTCCACTTTCACGCCAAGCACTTGGGCAACATGATGCAGCGGCTCGGGGCTGGGCTTTTTCTGCGCCAGCGTGTCTCCACCAATTACTAGGCTAAAATAGCCATCCAGCTTCAATGCTTTGAGCAGCTTAACGGCGAGAATTTCGTTTTTATTGGTGATAACCGCCAGCGGAATACGCAGCGATTGCAGCAGCGCCAAGCCTGTTTCGGTTTGCGGATAGGCTCGCGTGGCATCGGCGATATGCTCGGCATAATGTTGCACAAACGCGGTGTAGCCTTGCGCCCATTGCGCTTCGGGGGCGGTGCCTTGTGGGTTGTTGGTGAGCGCGCGGTGCACCAAGATGCCGATGCCGTCGCCCACATAGCTTTGCACGGTTGCTTCTGGCAGCGCGTCCATGCCAAGGCTTTGGCGCATGGCGTTGGCAGCGGCGGCAAGGTCGGGGATGGAGTCGCAAAGTGTGCCGTCTAGGTCAAAGGCGACGGCTTGAATTTTGGTCATGATTTTTTCCTTTTTGTTGTTCAACAAGATTGAGCGCTCTGATGCAGCCTGAAAAGCCAATCGGCAAGGGGCAAAACTCTAAATTCAGGCTGCCTTTGGTTATCCGCGCACCAGCGCCGAAACTTTAATCTCCACGCGCCATTCAGCCTGCGCCAATTTCGCTTCCACGCAAGCGCGGGCAGGCGAATTTGCTGCATCCACCCAAGCGTCCCACGCCGCGTTCATCCCCGCATAATCCGCCATATCCGCCAGAAAAATCGTCGCTTCCACAATATGCGATTTATCCGAGCCGCATTGCGCCAGCCAATCATCAATCTGGCGCAACACATCCGCCGTTTGCGCGGTGATGTTCTCGCCCTGCTCAGGCACCATGCCCGATAAAAACACAAAACCATTGGCAACAACCGCTTCCGATAATCGCGCACCGCAGCCAAAACGCTGAATCGCCATAGCCAGCCCCTTCATTGTCTATTCATTAAAATTCAGAAAACCCAACCAACGCGCATCATTGGCTGATTTTTTGTCAAACCGCAATTCTACCACGCAGCCTGAAAACCGAAGGCTTCAACAAAATTAAACCACCCCACATCATGCTATCATTGCCCCCATTTCATCCCCCATTTTCAGGCTGCCATCATGACCCAACCCACCCAACTCAACCCGCTCACCATCCCCGTTCACGGCACCCACCTTATAGAAGCCAGCGCAGGCACAGGCAAAACATGGAACATCGCCGCCCTATTCACCCGCCTTGTTTTGCTAGAACAACAAAACGTAGAAAACATCCTTGTTGTAACCTTCACCAAAGCCGCCACCGCCGAACTCAAAACCCGCCTGCGCGACCGCCTAGACCAATCCCTTGCCGCGCTCAAACGCACGCCCAACGCCCAAACGCAGCCTGAAATCCTGCGCCACAACAGCCTAGACGACAAAAACCGCCCCGACGACTTCCTATTCCAACTGCTCACCCAAGCCCTTGCCAAAGAAAGCCAAGAGCTGCTGCAACTGCGCCTTACCGCCGCCATCAGCAATTTTGACAACGCCGCCATCTACACCATCCACGGCTTCTGCCAACGCGTGTTGCAAGACTTCGCCTTCTACTGCCAAGTCCCCTTCAACATCCAACTCAACGAAGACACCAGCAGCAACCCCAATCTCATCGCCATCCAAGACTACTGGCGCACCCAAATCGCCAACCAACCCGCCCAAGCCCAACTCGTTTACCAACGCAACCAAAGCCCCGAAAAACAACTCACTGCCCTGCAACCCTATCTCGCCCGCCCCTATCTACAATTCAGGCAGCCTGAAAACGCCGATCTCACTCAAGCCCAGCAAATCTTCCAACAAGTATGGCAAAACGTTAGCGCTCAGCTGCCCAAAATCCAAGAAGCCTTCTGGCAACTGCACCCCCATCTCAACAAAAGAAGCTACGCCCAAGATAAATGCGAAGCCCGCTTTGCCCAGCTCAACCAATTTTCAGGCTGCCCCAGCCCACACACCATCTGGGAAATACTCACCGAAAGCAAACACACCCACTGCATCTTCACCGCCGAATTTCTGCAAGACAAAGCCAATCAAGACAAAAAAACCAAACAAAAAATCATACTCCCTGCCGCGCCCCTTGCCCTGATAGACCAAACCCTAGGCACGCTTGCCAACGCCGCCCAAGCCCATATCCAAACCGAAACCCAAGCCCTAATCCAGCTTGCCCACAACATCATCCACTATCTGCGCGAGCAAAACGAAGCCAACAAAAAAACCAGCCCCAACCGCCAATTCGACGACTTACTGCTGGATGT
>CAUSAW010000037.1:0-16770 GCA_963529725.1 uncultured Kingella sp.
GTAGCCGACGTTTTCCAAGTCGTTGTGTTTGCCGCCTGCGCGTACGCATTTTTGTGCGGTAGTGGCGCGGTTGTAAGCGCGTTTGTCAAAGCCGAGGAATACGTCTTTAAACTGGTTCATACCGGCGTTGGTAAACAAGAGCGTGGGGTCGTCGTGGGGGACAAGGCTGGAAGAATGGACGATTTGATGCCCTTTGGATTGGAAAAATTGCAGGAATTTTTGGCGCAGCTCGGCAGTTTTCATGGTGTTCGCTTCTCTGTAAAAATGGATAAAAAAAATGGCTTTCAGGCTGCCTGAAACATGGCGTAAGGCAGCCTGAAAGCGTGTAATTTTACTGCAATTTTTGCTTCATCGCTATGATTGCGCAGCGGGCAATAGCATATCAATATGCGGAATATTGTCTTCCAAATAGAGCTCGGATTGGGCGGCAAAACCGAATGATGCATAGAAATTTTGCAGATAGGTTTGCGCTTGGGCGTAAACGCTGGCTTGCGGAAAATGGGCGTGGGCGTAATCCAGCGCAAAGGCAACCAGTTTGCGCCCCCATTTTTCGGCGCAGTATGCAGGCAACACCAGCACGCGCCCCAAATGCACGCTGTCGCCGTGCGGAATCAGGCGGCAATAGGCGATGATTTTGCCGTGTTGCTCGGCGAAGATGTGCAGCGCGGCGAGATCTTGCGCGTCCACTTCTTGATAGGGGCAGGCTTGTTCTACTACGAAAACGGCAACGCGGGCGGTGTAGATGGCGTGTAGCTCGGTGGTGGTTAATTCGGCAAAGGGTTTGACGGAAAATGGCATGTTGGGCTTCGGGTTTGTGCGATGGAAATAGGGCATAGGCAGCCTGAAAGCGGTTTTCAGGCTGCCTATGTTGCGAAACAAAAGATAAGGCAGCCTGAAAAGGATTTTGGGCTTTCAGGCTGCCTGAGTTGGCTGTTTATTTGGTTTTGGCAACTTTGTTGGCAAAACGCGCGCCGAGACTGCGAACAGGTTTGGCAGCGGCAGGGGCTTTCATGCCGCGCTCATCGCGCACTTTTTGCACCAATTCGTCGATGACTTTCATGCCCGCGTCAAAGCCTATTTGCTGGAAGTTCACTTTGTATTTGCCGCCAACGATAACGGTGGGTGTGCCCGTGATTTCGTATTGGTTGGTCCACGTTTTCATTTGTTCTGCCATGTTTTTGTTGCTGAATGAATCGTAGGCAGCCAACACTTTTTTGCCGTCAAACGCGGATTGGGCGGGCAGCCATTCGCGCAACACGGCATCTTTGCCCAAGTCAATGCGTTGCGAGGCAAAGGCTTCAAAAATCACGGGGTCAGCTTGGTCGCGCAAGCCTGCTTGTTTTACCGCTGCGGCAAGGCGGGCAAAGCCAAAGTCGCGCCCCTCGTCCCACACGATGTGTTCGGTGCGCAACACGGTGTCTTTTTTGAACGTTTTGGCGTGTTTCAAAATGATGGGTTCCAAGTCTTTGCAATGCGGACACCAGTAAGCAAAGAATTCGGTTACTTCAATTTTGTCTTTTTGCAACGGGGCAACTTCGGTTTTCACCACTTCGTAGTCCACGCCTTCGGTGGCGGCGGAAGCGGGTAGGGCGGTTGCCAAGGCTAAAAAGGCGGCAAATGCGGTGGTTTTTAAGGTTGTTTTCATGGTTTTTCCTTAGGTTGAGATTATTGTTTGCGAGGGATGCTGTTTACGCCGTTTTGCTGCAAGGTTTCGCGCACTTGGTTGGCGCGTTGGCTGTCCATGCTGCGTGTTTGCACGCGATAGATTGTTTTGCCATTGCTTTCCACTTGCACGATTTGGGTGGTTACACCCATCAGCGCGAGTTTGGCGCGTTGTGCTTCGGCGGCTTGGCGATTGGCGTATGCGCCTGCTTGCACGGTGGTTTTGCCTGTTTTGCTATCTGCGGCTTTGTTGGTGGATTTTTCGGCTTGGGACTCTTTGGTTTTTTCAGGCTGCCGATTTTCGCTTGTTTTGTTGTCGCCTGTTTTGGCTTTGGCATCTTCGGCGGCGCGTTGTTTGGCGCGTTTGGCTTGCGCTTCTTGGCGGGCGACTTCGCGCGCTTTTTCTATGCTGCCGCTGTTGAGAATTTGCTCGGCGGTGGGCTTGGCGTTGCGGTCGGCGATGTCTTCTTGCTGGCGGCGACGTTTTTCGGCTTCGCTGAGTTTGGGTTTTTCAGGCTGCCGATTTTCGCTTGCTTTGTTGTCGGCGGGTTTTTGCGGTTTGCTTTCGCGCGGGGTTTCTTTTTCTGTGTCGGTGCTATCGCCTAATACGGGGTCGTCCATTATGTCGGGTTGTCGGCGCGTGGGCTCGGGTTTTTTGGGTTTTTCTTTGCTGATGATGGGTTCTTCACCGGGGGGCAGCAAATCGGTTTCTTCGCGTTTTTTGGGTGGACGAGCGCGTGGGGTGGAGGCGACAAGGGGTTCGTCGTCTTCTATGCTGGGCGTGGTGGTGCGCGTGTTTGGGGTGGGCTTGGCGGCGCTGGCAGGCACATTGCTGGGCAGCAGCACTTCGGTTTGGTCGTTTTGTGCGGCGGGCTGTTGCTTGTTGGCGGTGGGGTTTTTGAAGTCGCGCTCTTTGTTGCTGTTTAGGGTGAACAACACGGCTGCAATGGCAATCAATGCGGCGATTGAGCCTGCCAAAAAGCTAAATAAACCTTTACCTTGTTGGTGTTTTGCGTGCATAAAAGTTTTGGTTTGCATGATGTGTTTTCAGGCTGCCTAATGTAAAAAATAGCTCCGCATTGTAGCAAAATTTGTTTTGCTTAGTGGTTATTTTTGCACGGCATTCCGCGTGGTTGCGCGTTAAATGGTGTGTGTTTGGGTTAAGGCAGCCTGAAAAAACATTTTGCGCAGAAATTTTCGCCAGCCGCGTGGGCAAATGGCTTAAAATCTGCCGTTTAACATTTTCTTTACAGACCTGATTCTATGACTTTTTCTGTGGTAAACAGCCGCGCGCTAAGCGGCATGGATGCGCCGTTGGTGGAGGTAGAAACGCACCTTGCCAACGGTTTGCCGCAATTTAATATTGTGGGGCTGCCCGATACTGAGGTGAAAGAAAGCCGCGATCGCGTGCGGGCGGCGATTTTGCAAAGCGGCTTTGCGTTTCCCGCGCAAAAGATTACGGTGAACCTTGCGCCTGCCGATTTGCCCAAGGAGTCGGGGCGGTTTGATTTGCCGATTGCGATTGGCATTTTGGCGGCGAGCGGGCAAGTGAACCCTGATGATTTGGCGCGATACGAGTTTGCGGGCGAATTGGCGCTTTCAGGCTGCCTGCGCCCGATTCGTGGGGCACTGGCGATGGCGTGGCAAGGGCAGCAGGCGGGGCGGGTGTTTATTTTGCCCGAAGCCAATGCGGAACAGGTTGCCATGATGCCGAACATTGAAGTTTACGGTGCAGGCAGCCTGAACGCGGTGGCGGCGCATTTGAATCGGCTGGAACCGTTGGCGCGGGCGCAAAGCCCAATCAGGCAGCCTGAAAACCGCAGCACGCTGGATTTGAAGGATGTGAAAGGACAACACACGGCGCGGCTGGCGCTGGAAATTGCCGCAGCAGGTGGGCATAGCTTGTTGATGGTTGGACCGCCGGGTACGGGCAAATCCATGCTGGCGCAGCGGTTGCCCAGCATTTTGCCGCCGCTAACGGCGGATGAGCAGATTGAAGTGTGGGCGTTGCGTTCGCTGTTGCCGCAGCACGCGCACGATTTTAGCCGCGAACGCCCGATGCGGATGGTGCACAATTCCGCCAGCTCCGCCGCGCTGGTGGGCGGTGGCTCGGATCCACGACCCGGGGAAATCTCGTTGGCAACGCATGGCGTGTTGTTTTTGGACGAGCTGCCTGAGTTTGATCGCAAGGTGTTGGAAATGCTGCGCGATCCGTTGGAAAGCGGGCAAATCCACATTTCCCGCGCCATGCGCCAAGTTACTTATCCTGCGAAATTTCAATTGGTTGCCGCCATGAATCCTTGCCCGTGTGGCTATTTGGGGCATCCCAGCAAGCCTTGCCGCTGCACGCCCGATGCGGTTAAACGCTATCGCGACAAGATTTCGGGCCCACTGCTGGATCGCATTGATTTAACGATTGAAGTGCCCGTGTTGCCCGCTGCCGATTTAACCAATAGCCAAGCGGGCGAAAGCAGCGACAGCGTGCGCCAACGGGTGATACGCGCGCGCGAAATCCAATATCAGCGGCAGGGAAAAATCAACGCCAAATTGCTGCCCAGCGAATTGGACACGCTGGCGCAGATTGACGATGAAGCCAAGCAAGCGCTGGCGCAGATGCTGGAAAAATTGTCGCTATCGGCGCGCAGTTTCCATCGCATTTTGCGCGTTGCCCGCACGTTGGCGGATTTGGCGGCGGATGAGCGGGTAACGCGTGCGCATGTTTTAAAGGCGATTGGTTTTCGGCGGGCGATTTGAGACAGCCTGAAAATAAAGGCAGCCTGAAAATGGGTATTGAGCGATGGTTTCGCGTTATTCATTTTCAGGCTGCCTTTGGGTTGGCTGGGATGTGATTAAAACGTTGAATTGGTGGGCGCAATGCTGTTGCATGGTTAGATTGCGGAAAACATAAAAGGCAGCCTGAAAATAGATGTTAATCCGATTTCAGGCTGCCTTAGTTGTAGCAATCAACGCCTTATTATTTCAACCGCGCCAACTGCTCCGCTGCTTCAATCGCGTAATACGTCAAAATGCCATCCGCGCCCGCGCGTTTGAAGGCGAGCAGGCTTTCCAGAATCACCTTGTCGCCATCCAAAAAGCCGTTGTCTATCGCCGATTGCAGCATGGCGTATTCGCCCGACACTTGGTAGGCAAAGGTGGGCACGCCAAATTCGTCTTTCACGCGGCGCACCACGTCTAAATACGGTAAGCCTGGTTTCACCATCACCATATCCGCGCCTTCCATGATGTCCAACGCCACTTCGTGCAAGGCTTCGTTGCTGTTGGCGGGGTCTTGCTGATACTGCTCTTTGGACGATTTGCCCAAGTTGCCCGCGCTGCCCACCGCGTCGCGGAACGGGCCGTAGAACGCGGAAGCGTATTTGGCGGAATACGCCATGATGCGCGTGTGGATGTGTCCTGCGTTTTCCAGCGCAACGCGGATGGCGGCGATGCGCCCGTCCATCATGTCGGATGGGGCGACCACTTGCGCGCCTGCTTCGGCGTGGCTTAATGCTTGTTTGACCAGCACTTCTATCGTTTCATCGTTGAGCACATAGCCTGTGGCATCGGTTAAGCCATCTTGCCCGCTGAGTGTGTAGGGGTCTAGCGCGACATCGGTCATGATGCCCAGCTCGGGAAATTCGCGGCGCAGGGTGCGGACGGCGGTTTGCACCAAGCCTGCGGGGTTGTAGGCTTCACGGGCATCGGCGGTTTTGTTTTGCGTAACCACGGGAAACAGCGCGAGCATGGGAATACCCAGCTGGCAAGCGCGTTCGGCGGTTTTGAGCAATAAATCAATGCTTTGGCGTTTGATTTTGGGCATGGATGCGATGGCTTCTTCGCGGTTTTGCCCTTCTAGCACAAACACGGGGTAAATCAAATCATCGGGCGTGAGCGTGTTTTCGCGCATCAGGCGGCGGCTGAAATCGTCGCGGCGCATACGGCGCATTCGGCTGATGGGGGCTTGGCGGGGAGGGAAGTTCATGTTGGGGTTTCCTTTATGGTTTCGGGTTAAGGGTGTCAATTCGTTTTCAGGCTGCCTAATTGTTATTCGGCACGTTGGCTGGCGTGTAATTCGTCTAATATTTGGTAAAACAATTCAATGGCTTGCTGGTGCTGTTCGTTTGAAATGGGATGGTTGAAAAAATCCTCCCATATGATTTCTTGCGGATGAAAGCCGCAAATGTGCGCCAGAATCATGTTAGCAAAGCCTGCGGTTGAACTGCTGTAACCCAATTTTTGCGCGGTAAAATCGTGGATACTACGCAAAAAGGAATGCTCGAGAGTGGCAAGATTGTGCTGATAGAGTGCGAGTTGGTAGCCAGTTAAAAAATTGACGAGAGCAGGCAAGGTGGGCGGTTCAATATACATACCGAGCCGCTGTTTCATTTGGTGGAGTAGGGTGTAGAGCGTGAGCATGGGCGTTTCCTTGTTTCAGGCTGCCTTAATGCGCTTGGGTAGCCTGAAAATCATCTAGCGTTGCCCAAATCTCGCCGCATTCGCCGCAGCCGTAAAAATCTTCGGTTTCGTTAAACACATGACACACGATGCCGTTGCAATGCGGCTCGGGGCAGGGCTGGCGAAAGCCGTCATCGGGCGGGGCGGTGAGCTTGGGATTTTCGGTGTAGCCCGTGGTTTGGTGGCAATGCGGGCATTCAATCATCACCAGCTGCAAGCCTGTGGACTGCATTCGGGTTACAAAATCTTGTGCGTTGGCAGAGAGCGTGAATGGGGTGTGGCAATGGGTGCAGGTGGTGTGCATGGTAGGCAGCCTGAAAATGGGGAGAGCGGTTTGTTTTGGCTTTGCCTGTTTTCAGGCTGCCTTATGGCTTGGGAATGCAGTAGGGCAGCCTGAAAGCGCAAAAGCAGCCTGAAAGTGGTTTTCAGGCTGCCTATGGGGGCAATTATTTCTTCGCCGCTTCAATCTGAATATCAATGCGCACGTTTTTCGCCATGCCTTCTTTCACCAAATAGTTCATGCCCCATTTTGTGCGGTCTATGGTGGTGGAAAAATCGCCGCCGCACACTTCGCTTTTCAGCATAGGACTTTGATAATAATTGAATTTGTTGGCAGTCAATTTCACAGGATGGGTTTTGCCCAGCAGGGTTAAATTACCTTCCACAGCAGCCAATTTTTTGCCGTTGAAATGGAACTTGGTGGACACAAAGCGCATCTCAGGGAATTTTTCGGCGTTAAACAAATCGGCAGATTGCAGATGATGAGTGAATTCTTTTGAACCCGTTTGCAAGTTTGCCAACGGCAGCGTGATGTTGATGTTGCCTGTGCGCTTTGCCAAATCAAACGCCATATTGCCCGTTAAGCCATAAATGCCGCCCACATTGCTGGATGTGCCAAAGTGGTCAATGGTGAAACGCGCGTTGGTGTGGAAAGCATCCACTTCATAATTCGCCGCATTCGCCGCGCCTGCTGCCAAAACAGCAGCCATCAAAAAGATTTTTTTCATAATTTTCCTAAACAATTGTAAACAAAAGAGAACGCATCTTAACACAATGCGCGTCATTTTATTTTTCTCAACCCGAAAATCCGTTTTATACCTCGCGAAACAATCGCTCGCCACGCGGATATTCGCGCCAATCTGCCGTTTGCGCTTGCAACGCCGTTTGCAACGATTGCGCCGCCGTTTCGGGTTTCAGGCTGCCACAAAGAAAAATATCTATCGCCGCAAAATCGTGTTCCGCCCAAGTGTGGATGGTGATGTGCGATTCTGCCAATAGCAACACGCCCGTTACGCCGCCGCCCGCGTTAAACGTATGAAAATGCGCCGATAAAATCGTAGCCCCCGCCTGTGTTGCCGCTTGACGCATAGCGGATTCCAGCACCACCGCATCTCGCAACAGCGCCACAGGGCAGCCATATAAATCCAGCAAACCATGCAAACTGGGACGATAGTCGCTCATTTATGTCCACCCGAATAGCCGCCGCTATACCCCGAGCCGCTGGGAATATAAGCGCGGCTGCCTGAGCCAGAACCGCTGCTGCCCAGCATCGCATAATTGCTAAATGTGCCAAAGCCAATTGCCAACAGCGCAACCAATAAATAAGTATTCCGATTCATGATTGCTCCTTCATCGCCAAACCTTGCTTACGCGTCGCCTGCCGCAATTCCAACTGCCGCGCATGAAATTCGCCCATGCTCTCCAAGCCGCGCAAATGCTGCGATAACTCCGTGAGCGCGCGCTCGTAAACATAACGTTTAAATTCAATCACTTCATCAATCGGCGCCCAATATTCATGCCAACGCCAGCCATCAAATTCAGGCTGCTGCGTCGCCTGCAAATGCATATCGCTATCCTGCCCCATAAAGCGCAGCAAAAACCAAATCTGCTTTTGCCCGCGATACGAACCGCGCCATTCCCGCCGCACCCAATTATTCGGCACATCATAGCGCAGCCAATCACGCGTGCGCCCCAAAAGTTTAACGTGCTGCGGCAGCAAGCCCACTTCTTCAAACAACTCCCGATACATCGCCGTTTCAGGGCTTTCCCCAGGTTTAATCCCCCCCTGCGGAAACTGCCAAGCGTGTTCACGCACGCGCTTTCCCCAAAACACACGATTATCCTGATTGAGCAAAATAATACCGACATTCGGTCGGTATCCTTCCCTATCCAGCATCGTGGCACTCCAAAAAATCAATGCCCGAATTTTCCCATAAAACCTAAAAAGCTGCCAACACGCTATAATCCGCGCCGCATTGTTTTCATCACGCTTTCACCGCGTTTCAGGCTGCATCAGCCGAGTTTTGAAAAGCAATAGGCAGCCTGAAAAACCGTTCATCGTTGTAATCAGTGATTAACACACAGATTGATTAACGCACGCAAAAAGCAGCCTGAAAAACCATCGCAGCCAATAAAGCCCAAATATCCACAGGCAGCCTGAAAAGCCAAAAGGACAACCCCAAATGACCGAACTCAACCAACTTATCCAAACCGCCAGCTATGGCGAAGTGCAAGAAACCCTACAATTCTTCCTTGAAGAATGCAGCCTAGACCAAGCCCCCAGCCGCGAAGAAATCAGCCAATGGCGCGATATGCTCACCGCACGCGGCGGCAAATTCCAAACACTCGCCCAACAATGCCAACAATATCTCAACGAACTCGCATGATACTTCCCAAAAACAAATGGCTCGCCGCTGCCATCTTATGGCTCATTGCAGGCATATACAGCCTGATTTTGCGCGAAAGCAGCAGCCATATCGCCCCACCGTTTCCCCATTTTGACAAAATCGCCCACGCCGCCCTATTTTTCGCCCAAATATGGCTGCTCGCCAAAGCATGGCTTACCGAACGCAAACGCCCACCCATAGCCGCCTTGTTCGCATTTGCCCTGTGCTACGCCATCGGCAGCGAAATCGCCCAACACCTGCTCACCCAAACCCGACACGGTGATCCACTCGACGCCCTTGCCGACATGGCAGGCAGCAGCATCGCCCTTTATCTCGCCCACCACGCATACCAAC
Organism: uncultured Kingella sp.; assembly: GCA_963529725.1. Lineage (GTDB taxonomy): Bacteria > Pseudomonadota > Gammaproteobacteria > Burkholderiales > Neisseriaceae > Kingella_B. The sequence continues at coordinate 9,138 of CAUSAW010000037.1, forward strand.
ACAATAATAGGCAGCCTGAAAATAAAACCGTTTAATTTCATTTGATTGTTATTTTGTATATGGAAATCGTTTGACAATGCAAACAAACGCAATCATAATGCGCGACTTCTTTCCCCGATAGCTCAGTCGGTAGAGCGACGGACTGTTAATCCGCAGGTCGCTGGTTCGAGCCCAGCTCGGGGAGCTAAAAAAGCCAAGTTTTTCGGAACTTGGCTTTTTGCTATTCATACAATCCAATGCAAAACACACGCGCATAAAAACACCGTTTCATCACAAAACGGTGTTTTTTGATATTAGAACCCCGCGAATGCCGCTAGGCTAAGTCCGCTTGAACCTTGTACACAAGGTGGTCATCTCGGGTAACTTTGGGTGCAATCTAACTAGAGACCGCTCGCGCCTATTACAACTCCCGATAACCAGAGCAAACTTTATTGGTTCAAGGAAATGTGTGCCATTACGAACACCGCAGGGAAATTTAACTGGTTCAATCTTTGCTTAAAGTTTCATCGCAAAGCGTTATGAGTGATTGGATTTTACGTTCATACTCTTTGCTTGGCAAGGCTTCTTGTTCATATTTGTTTGCGATTTTAAGCAAGTCGTGTGAAAGGTTAAGTGCCGCCATAATAACCACTTTTTCGGTTTCCATGTTTTGGCTGGCGCCTTGGATGGCGTTGATTTTTTGGTTCAACATTTCCACCGCTTTATACAAGGTTTCGCGCTCACTGTTGGGCGTGCCAATGGTGAATTGGCGGTTGAGAATTTCAACGCTGATTTGTTCAATGCTCATTGGATGGTTTCCTCGTGATTGTTTTCAAGCGCGGGCAAGCGGTCTAGCAAAGCGCGGATTTGGTTGGCATTTTCTTGCAAAAGCGCGCGATAGGCATGGTTTTGCGTGATAAGTTGTTCCACTTGCTGTTGCAATTGGGTGTTTTCGTTTTCCAAATGTTCTTTTTGTTGGTTAAACATTTGGTTGAGCTCGTTCAGGCTTTTTTCGTGTTGCTCGGTTTGCAGGGCAAATTCCATGCGGAAGCGCTCGGCTTCTTGCGCCAGCTGGGTGGCAAGGGCTTCTTTTTCGGCGTTTACGCTATCTAGCAGGGATTTTTCTTGCGTTTGCCATTCGGATTTGGCATCGGTGAGCGAGGCGCGCAGTTGCGCGGTTTCGTTGTCGTATTGCGCGATTCGGTGTTCGGCTTCGCTCAGCTGCGCTTGCAATTCTGCTAGTTGCTCGGTTAATTCGGCGTTGCTTTTTTGCGCTTCGCTGGCTTGTTGTTTTTGGGAGGTTAATTCTTGGCGCAAAACCAATACACTGTCTTCGGCGCTTTGCAGTTGTTCTTGCAATTCTTGGATTTTGTCGCCGTGTTGCTCTTGCTCGGTAAAGCGCTCTTGCCAGTTTTTTTCTTTGTTTTGAATGGTGTTTTGCAAAAAGGAGATTTGGTCGCGCAGGTTGATGCGCTCGGTTTCCAAGAGTTTGATTTGTTGCTCTTGGAATTGCAGTTTGTGGTTGAGCTCTTCGTCGTTGGCGGTGTTGGCTTTGTTTACGGCGGCGGCGAGTTGCTCTTCCCAATGCAAAACTTGAGCATCGTATTCTCTGCGTTCAACCACGAGCTTGGCTTTGAGCTTTTGGTTGTCTTCGTAAAGATAGTGTAGTTTGCTGGCTAGGGCTTTGATTTTGGATTCTAGGGTGTCTAGTTCTTTTAATGTGTTCATGGGCTTTCCAAAGAATTGTGCGGATGGTGTTTTTCAGGCTGCCTCAATTGTGTTTAGGCTGATGTGTTATTCGCTTTTGGGTTCGCGTTGCATCAGCCGTTCCATCACATCGCTGGCGGCTAATTCGTTGCGCACGAGTTGATAGAGCATGTCGGTGATGGGCATATCAATTTGGTATTTGGCGGCGGCGTTATGCACTTCTTCAATGGTGGGAACGCCCTCGGCAACGTGTCCAATTTCTTTGAGCACTTGGTGCAGGGTTTTGCCTTCTGCCAAGCCTAGTCCGACTTTGCGGTTGCGGGATAGTGCGCCTGTGCAGGTGAGAATGAGATCGCCCATGCCTGCTAAGCCCATCATTGTTTTGGTTTGCGCGCCCATGGCGATGGCAAGGCGAGTGATTTCGGCGAGACCGCGGGTTACAAGGGCGGCGCGGGCGTTTAAGCCGTAGCCCAAGCCATCGGATAAGCCTGTGGCGATTGCCATTACGTTTTTGACTGCGCCGCCAACGGATACGCCGATGATGTCGCTGTTGCCGTATAGGCGCATAACGTTGGTATTGAGCGCTTGCACCAAGTCGTGTAGCCATGCTTCGTTTTGCGATGCAAGGCACACGGCGCAGGGCAGTTGTTTGGCAAGCTCTTGTGCGAAGCTGGGCCCTGATAACACGCCGATGCGTGGGTTTTCAGGCAGCACTTCTTGCACCACTTGATAAGTGAGCAAACCTGTATCCAGTTCAAAGCCTTTGCAGGCAGTGAGAATGGGGAGATTGCCGCCGCCGTGTTGTTTGAGCTGTTCTACGCTGGAACGCAGCCCAACCACGGGCGTTACCACCAACACCAATTCGCTATCGCGCAGGGCTTCGGGCATATCGGCATACACATTTAGGTTTTCAGGCAGCCTGAAATTGGGCAGATAGCGTTCGTTTTCGCGGCTTTCTTGCATGGTTTGGGCGTGTTCGGCGTTGTGCGTCCACATGGCGATTTGGTGTCCATGTTTTGCAAAATGGATGCCGAGGGCTGTGCCCCATGCGCCTGCGCCTAAAATGGTGATGTTCATGTGCTTATCCTTTGCTTGGAGTGGGCTGGCAACAACAATGCGCCCGATTCTATCATAAGATATTTATTTTTGTTTAGGTTCGTTAAGATTGGTTTTCAGGCTGTCCAAACGCGTTAGGCGGCCTGAAAATAGGTTTATTGGATGATTGAGTGGATAACGTTTTCAGGCTGCCTTTGCATATATTTGTTAAGGCAGCCTGAAAACCAATGACAACTAGAATAGCCCGCTGATGCGTCCGTTTTCGTCCACATCAATGCGTTCGGCAGCGGGCGATTTGGGCAGCCCAGGCATTTTCATCATCGCGCCGCATAGTGCCACGATAAACCCTGCGCCTGCGGATACGGTGATGCCGCGCACGTTGATGGTAAAGCCTTCGGGTTTGCCGAGCAGTTTGGCGTTGTCGCTGAGCGAGTACTGCGTTTTTGCCATGCAGATGGGCAGTTTATCCAGTCTCAAGCGTTCCAAATTGGCGATTTCGGCGGCGGCTTCGGCGCTGAATGTTACGCCTGCTGCGCCGTAGATTTTGCTGGCGATGGCGTTGATTTTATTGGCGATGCTGTCGTTTACATCGTAAGCAAAGGCAAAATCGCCTGTGTTGGCTGCAATGGCGGCAACGACTTTGCGCGCCAAATCTTCGCCGCCTGCACCGCCTTTTGCCCACACTTCGGCAAGCGAAACGGCTGCGCCTGCTTGTTGGCAAGCGGATTCAATGGCGGCAAGCTCGGCATCGCTGTCGGAAGTGAAGCGGTTAATCGCCACCACCACAGGCAGCCTGAAAACCTGTTTCATGTTGTTGATGTGTTTGATGAGATTGGGCAAACCGCGTTGCACCGCTTCCACGTTTTCGTTGTTCAAATCAGCTTTTTCTACGCCGCCGTTGTATTTTAGGGCGCGCACGGTGGCGACGATGACGGCGCAATCGGGGCGCAAACCTGCCAGCCGTGCTTTGATGTCGCAGAATTTTTCCGCGCCCAAATCTGCGCCAAAGCCCGCTTCGGTTACGGCAAACTCGCCCAAATGTTGCGCCAAGCGCGTTGCCAACACGGAATTACAGCCGTGCGCAATGTTGGCAAACGGCCCGCCATGCACCAACGCGGGGCTGCCTGCCAGCGTTTGCACCAAGTTGGGCTTGATGGCGTCTTTGAGCAGGGCTGCCATTGCGCCGTGAGCGTGCAAATCTTTGGCGTACACGGGTTGGTTGTCAAAAGTGTAGGCGATTAAGATGTTTCCAAGTCGTTGTTTCAAATCAACAATGTCGTTTGCAAGGCAAAAAATCGCCATCACTTCGCTGGCTACGGTGATGTCAAAGCCATCGGGGCGCATCACGCCGTCGGTGGGTTTGCCCAAGCCGTTGATGATGTTACGCAATTGGCGGTCGTTCATGTCCACCACGCGCCGCCACAGCACGCGCTTGGGGTCTATGCCCAGCGCGTTGCCTTGGTAGATGTGGTTGTCCAGCATGGCGGCGAGCAGGTTGTTGGCTGCGCCGATAGCGTGGAAATCGCCGGTGAAGTGCAGGTTGATGTCGTCCATGGGGACAACTTGCGCGTAGCCGCCGCGCGCCGCGCCGCCTTTGATGCCGAACACGGGCCCGAGCGACGGCTCGCGCATGGCAACCACGGCTTGCTTGCCGATGCGGTTGAGTGCGTCGGTGAGCCCGATGGTGAGCGTGGTTTTGCCTTCGCCTGCGGGTGTGGGGTTGATGGCGGTTACCAGTACCAGCTTGCCGCGCTTGTTAGGCAGCCTGAAAGCATCGGCGGGGTTGATTTTGGCTTTGTATTTGCCGTATTGCTCCAAATCGTCGGGCGTGATGCCGAGCTGGGCGGCGATTTGGGCGATGGGTTGCAAGGTGGCGGCTTGGGCGATTTCTACATCGGTTTGCATGGGAGAACTCCTTGTGGGCTGTGGATGGGGTGCTGCGAACGGGTTGATTATACCGATTATGGGCAGCCTGAAAAAATGCTTGGCAACGATGCGCTTGCTTTTGCGGCAACGCGCTGCGTACGCTTTCAGTCTTGCGCGTTTCAGGCTGCCTTGCATTTCAGTTATAATCGCCACCATTTTGCAACGAGAATAATCAACATGAAAAAACCACAACGCAACGGCTACGCTCGCGTGGACCGTGTTAAAGAACAAATTATGCGCGAGCTTGCCGAGCTGATTCGCACCGAGCTGAAAGACCCCCGCGCAGGCTTGATTACGATTAACGATGTGGAAGTAACCCGCGATTACAGCCACGCCACCGTGTATTACACCGTGTTAAACGGCGAGCGCGAAGCCAGCGCCCAAGTGTTGGAGCACGCCAAAGGCTTTTTGCGCAGCGAGCTATCGCGCCGCATTACCGTGTTTCGCGTGCCCGAGCTGCATTTTGAATACGACCACTCGCTAGAACGCGGCATGACGCTGTCGCATTTGATTGAGCAAGCGGCGGCCGAGCCTGATGTACCCGATTAGGCAGCCTGAAAAACCGCTTTCGTCTTAAATCTTTTATCTTTTTAATTGTTTCCCCATCATCATGCAAAACAACGCCACCCAAATCGCCGAACGCGGCATCGCCGCCATTCAATCCTCCGAAAACACCCAAGCCCTTGAACTCATCAAAGCGCAGTATTTAGGCAAAACAGGCGAACTCAACGCCCTGCTCAAACAGCTGGGCGCGTTATCCGTTGAAGAGAAAAAAACCATCGGCGCGCACATCAACGAATGCAAAACCCGTTTTCAGGCTGCCTACGATGCCAAGCGCGCCGCCTTTGCCGATGCCGAATTGCAGCAAAAACTCGCCGCCGAAGCGTTGGACGTAACCCTGCCTTCGCGCGGGCAATCCGCAGGCGGCTTGCACCCCGTAACGCTCACCTTGCAGCGCGTGGTGGAGCTGTTTCACGGCATGGGTTTTGACGTGGCAGACGGCCCCGAAATTGAAGACGATTTCCACAATTTCCAAGCGCTCAACATTCCGCAAAACCACCCCGCACGCGCCATGCAGGATACGTTCTACGTGGCAAACGGCGATGTGCTGCGCACCCACACGTCGCCGATTCAAATCCGCTATATGCTGGACAAAAAAAATCCGCCCATTCGCATCATCGCGCCGGGGCGTGTGTATCGCGTGGACAGCGATGCCACGCATTCGCCGATGTTCCACCAATGCGAGGGCTTGTGGGTGGAAGAAGGCGTGAGCTTTGCCGATTTAAAAGCCGTGTTTACCGATTTTATCCGCCGCTTTTTTGAGCGCGACGATTTGCAAGTGCGCTTTCGCCCGAGCTTTTTCCCGTTTACCGAGCCGTCTGCCGAGATTGACATCATGGGCGATAACGGCAAATGGTTGGAAGTGGGCGGCTGCGGCATGGTGCACCCGAATGTGTTGAAAAATGTGAACATTGACCCCGAGCAATACACAGGCTTCGCCTTTGGCATCGGGTTAGACCGCTTTGCCATGCTGCGCTATGGCGTGAACGATTTGCGGTTGTTTTTTGACAACGATTTGAGTTTCTTGAAACAGTTTGCGCAGTAAGCAAATCATGGTTTTCAGGCTGCCTTTGCATAGAACAAAAGGCAGCCTGAAATTTATCCCTTACCTATTTTCAGGCTGCCTAAACGAGCACTTAGGCAGCCTGAAAACCTATCCGCGCCGTTTCCATTTCGCCAACGCAGTCGCGCTCAGCAGCATGGCGATGCACACCAGCGAGATGATGATGACTAACTTGTTTGCCAGCGCATCATCGCCCGCTTGCACGGCTTCATACACGGCGGTGGAGAGGGTTTGCGTTTCGTTGGGGATGCTGCCTGCCACCATCAGCGTTGCGCCAAATTCGCCCAGCGCGCGGGCAAAGGCGAGCAGCACGCCTGCGAGAATGCCGCGCCATGCCAGCGGCAGGGTTACATTGAAAAAGATTTGGCGACGCGATGCGCCGAACACGGTGGCCATTTTTTCCAGATTGGGGGCGATGCCTTCAAACGCGGCGCGGGCGGGCTTGGTAATCAGTGGGAACGTTACCACCACGGCGGCGATGACTGCGCCTTGCCATGTGAAAATGAGGTTGATGCCGAAGCTGTCGTTTAGCCATTTGCCGATGCTGCCTTGTTTGCCCAGCAGCACCAGCAGGTAGTAGCCCATCACGGTGGGCGGCAGCACCATGGGCAGCACGAGGATGGTGTCCAGCAGTTCGCGCCCGATGAAGCGTTTGCGGGCGAGAAAATAGCCCGCGAGCGTGCCAAGCACGAGATTAACGGCGGTGGCGATAAGGGCGACTTTGAGCGAGAGATAAAGGGCGGGGAAGATTTCGGGCATGGTAAAATGAGCGGTTTGCAGTAAACAAGAAGCAAGGGATGGAAACAATTGCGCGAACACGGCTGCCATGCACGCAGGGAAAGGTTGAGTACAACTTGGCAATATTCGGGGGAATAGGGGCGGAATGGATATTCATGAACGTGAGGATTGCTATAAGGTCGGCGGATTCGGGCGTACTTAACAGGCGGCGATAAACAGCGCAACGATACACATCAGGCAGCCATACCAGATATTGGAGCGCAAGGCGGCCTTATCCTGTGCGTATGCCCAAATATAGGCGGCACGCAGCAGTAGGAACGCGGCGGACAGGGTATTATTAACAGTACTTTGCGCAGCTTCGCCTGTGGTGTGGGCAATGATGACGGCGGCGGCATAAAGCGGCAGCATTTCGTAGCCGTTCTGCTCTGCGGCAAAAAGCCGTGCCGCTTTGCCAGATGCCTGCGCGCGGTGGCGGCGCGGTTCGCGGTTGGCTTCGGCATCAAGCAGTCGGGCGGACTTCTTGGCCAAGAGGGAACACAGGCTGTTGAACAGGGCGAAGATAAGTATGCTGAAATAGGCGAAGGTCATCGGGGTTTCCTGATT
>CAUSAW010000038.1:0-16732 GCA_963529725.1 uncultured Kingella sp.
TGTGGTTTTTGTGGGATGGGGCAGCCTGAAAACGAGAATGTTTGCTGATGTTGCCAAGTTGTGTCGTTTTAATCCGCTATTGAGCGACGAGCCGTTCGCTCTATTGGGTTGCGTTTCAGGCTGCCTTTGCTGTATGCCATGATGCCCATCCTGCGCGTAAACAGTTTTCAGGCTGCCTATGCGCGATAAGGCAGCCTGAAAACGCTCATTCATGCAGTTAGCAATTAAAACGTGGCGCACACAATAATGCCGCCCATGCCCACTTGCGGCGATAGATGGAAAATTTGCCAGTTTTCGCCGCTGTGGAGGTAATACGAGAGCGTGGGGAACTCGGCGGCGATGCGCGGGGGCAGCGAGGCGAGGTCGTATTCGTAAACATCAAACAGGATATTGTGCGGATAAAAGCCGTTGAGCGAAAAATCTACCACGCTGGTGAACTCGCAGTCTTCGTGTTCATCAAAGCTCAAAATCAGTTTGTCTTCGTGGGGGATGTGGCGAATGGCGGTGAGGCGGGCGTTGGCGTAGCGTTGGGTGGCGGTCATGGCGTATAAATGGGCGCGAATAAAAAGGCTGCATTGTAGCTTGAAATTTTTGCGCGTGGCAGGGTTTCGCCCTACAATCGGCGCGTTTTTGGTTTTGAAAATAGGCTGAAATGGCTAAAAAAATACTGGTTTTGTCGCCATCGTGGATTGGCGATTGCGTGATGACGCAGCCGATGCTGCGCCGTTTGCGCGAATTGCATCCTAATTGCGTGATTGATGTGTTTGCGCCCAAGTGGTCGCAAGCGGTATATCGGCGCATGGATGAAGTGAACGAGATTTTGGACAACCCGTTCGGGCACGGCGCATTGCAACTGCGCGAGCGTTGGCGTGTGGGGCGGATGCTGGGAAAGCGCGGTTACGACCAAGTCATCGCCACCGCAGGCAGCCTGAAAATGGGTTTTTTGGCGTTTGCCACGGGCATCAAGCAGCGCACGGGCTATGTGGGCGAGCAGCGTTATGGGCTGCTGAACGACATCCGCAAGCTGGATAAAGCCGCGCTGCCGTTGATGGTGGATCGCTACACCGCGCTGGCGCATCCATCGCAGGCGGCATTTGATGGCAAATCGTCGCAGCCAAGTTTCACCATTGATGCGGCAAGCCAAGCGGCGGCGTTGGCAGCGCATGATTTGGATTTGGACAAGCCTGTGATTGCGTTTTGCCACGGCGCGGAATACGGCGTGGCGAAGCGTTGGCTGCCGCGCCATTTTGCCGCCACGGCGCAGTATTACGCGCAACGCGGTTATCAGATTTGGCTGTTTGGCTCGCACAAAGATTTTGCCTTAGGCGAAGAGATTAACCGGCTTTCAGGCTGCCTATGCACCAATTTATGCGGCAAAACGAGCTTGGACGAAGCGATTGATTTGCTCGCCTGCGCCGATATGGCGTTTTGCAACGACAGCGGCTTGATGCACCTTGCGGCGGCGGTGGGCTGCAAATTGGTGGCGATTTACGGCTCGTCCAGCCCCGAGCACACGCCGCCGTTGAGCGACAAAGCCAAGATTGCCACGCTCAATTTAGCTTGCAGCCCGTGTTTCAAGCGCGAATGCCCGCTGGGGCATTTTGATTGCATGACGAAACTGCTGCCGGAGAAGGTGATTGCGATTGCTCAGGAGTAGGTTTCAGGCTGCCTGACGGTTTAAGAGCAGCCTGAAAACGAGCAAGGCAAATTTCAACAAAGCGAAAACCATGTTTCAATCAAAAGGCAGCCTGAAAGCGGGTTTTACGAGCTTCTGCGAAGCTAAAACGCCATTTCTACGCTTTCAGACTGCCTATTTTTATTCAGATACTACTGCTTACTGCTGCGGTTGAACCAGCTTAATCAAGCCGTCGCCCAAATAACCGCCTTGCTCAAAGCCGGGCAGCACAAAGAAATAGCCGCCGCCAAACGGCTTGATGTACTCTTCCAGCGGCTCGCCGTTAAGCAGACTTTGCACAAAAATAAAGCCGTCTGCCAAATTCGCCTGATACATGGTCAAAATCAAGCCCACATCCAGCTGCTTGGCGCTGGACAAGCCCAGCGAGTAGTTGTAGGGGCGGCGGTAAAGCTGGTGTCGTTTTAAAAACTCGGGGTCGCGCGGGTTGGCAAGGCGCATATGGCTGTCTTTGGGTATGCGTTTGCCGTCTGGGTCGCTGGCGTAGTCGGGGGCATCGTGTTCGTGTTTTTTGCCCAGCGGTGCGGCGGAGTATTTGGCGCGCCCGAAGATGTCTTGTTGTTCTTGCAGGGGGGTTCTGTCCCAAAATTCTACCATTTGGCGAATGATGCGTATGGCTTGGTAGGTGCCGTTTTTTGCCCATGCGGGTTCGTCTTGGCTGTTGGCGGTGATGCCCGTCCACAGCATTTCGTCTGCCACTTTGGGGTCGCGGATATTGGGGTTGCCTGTGCCGTCGCGGAATCCGAACAGGTTGCGGGCGGCGGCATCGGGCGCTTCGGTTTTCGGTGCCCAGCCGTCGATGGACCAGCGGATGGTGGCGACGTGGCTGGTGTTTTTGATGATGTCGCGCAGGGCGTTTTGGCAGGTTTCGGGGCTGAATGCGCTGATTTGTAGGCTGATGTCGCCGTCGCACCAATCGGCAACCAGTTTGTCGTTGGGAAAATCGCGCATTTCTTCCAAGCGCAGCGGTTTGTGTTTTGCCAAGCCAAAACGGTTGTCAAACAAGCTCACGCCCACGCCAACGGTAATCGTTAAGCCGTCGGGCGGCACTTGTTTGCCCAAAATGCCGCTGCTGGGCGGGGGCAATTTGTCGTCAATATCGGCGATTTCGCCGCCTTGGGTGAGAAACTCGATGCGGGCGGTGAGCGTGCGGAAGAAGTTTTCCAGCTCTTTGGGGGTTTTGGCGAGCACGTCAAAGGCGCAGAGCGTGCCGAAGGGCTGTTCTTTATCGGGGGTGATGATGCCTGCTTGGTGTGCGCCGTGGCAGGGTATGCTGACGTTGGAATGTCCGCTGCCGCCGCAAGCGTCGTTGTTGGCGGGGGCGGGATTTGATGCACTGCCAGCGGAATTGGCGGCTTGCTGTTGGCAGGCGACTAGGCTGCCTGCGGCAAAGGTTGCTCCCACAGCGGCGGCGGTTTTGAACAGGGCGCGTTTGCTGGGGGATTGGAGTTGTTCGCTCATGGTTGGATTTCCTTTATTGGGGGTTATGGCGCGGTTGCGTTCGGTAAATGGTTTTCAGGCTGCCTGATGATAATGGAAAATTATTCAGGTTTTGCTGTTAAAACTACGCTTGGCAAATTGGTTGAAGCAATTTTAAAAGATACCTGAAAACGAGCAAATTCACGAACTTGATTGCTTTCTACTGCCATATTCATTTGCGCTTTCACATCTTTTATCATGCTCTTATCATCTGGTAAGGTTGCTGCCAAAAGGGCTGCTGCCGCAGATGATAATTTCTTACTCTGTTGCGGGTTCTTTTCAGGCTGCCATACGATACGCACTTCACTAATTTGGTCTTGTGTATCAGTTTCCACAGATAGTAATAAACCTTCGGCTAAATCATGCAGCATATTTTTTGACCCTTTGGGATTTGGCGTAGGGTGAATATGCTCTGGAATGGTTAAATCTGTTTTTTCCACTTTAAGTAGTTTATTGGCAACTTTTTGGTAATCTGAATAGGTTAAAGCCATTACACGAGTAGGTACAGGAGTAGATGCCGCTATCGTTGGAGCTGCCACATCAGATGTAGTAGTGGAGTTGCTTGATTGCGGCTCTTGGCTACACGCCGCCAAGAGCGCAGCAAGAATAAATGGCATTTTATTCATATCAATATCCGCTTAAATTAGCATATTTTTGATTACGGAGACGCTGCGTGAAAAGGCAGCCTGAAAAGCGTTTGCAGGGCTTTTCAGGCTGCCTCTATCGGCTTATTTCAAGCCCAATGTGCCGCGCAGTTGCGCTAGGTCTTCTGCCAGTGCATTGATGGGCACTTGCAGCGCGTTGCGGTCTTCTTTGGTGAGTTTTTCGTAATCAGCGTAGCTGCCGTCTGCGTTTTTGTATTTCGCCAAAATGTCGTTGACGGTTTTGAAGTTCGCGTCCACTTTATCCAGCAAGGCTTTGTTTTTCTCGGCGATTTGTGGGCGGAACAGCTCTACGATTTTTTGTGAGCCGTCCACGTTGGCTTGGAAGTCGCTCAAATCGGTGTGGCTGTAACGGTCTTCTTCGCCAGTGATTTTGCTGCTGGCCACTTCTTCAATCAATTCTGCCGCGCCGCCAACCACTTTTCCGGGTGGGAAGGAAAGCGCGTCAATTTCGGCCTGCAGTTTTTTCACGTCTTCCAACAGTTTATCGGCGGTGGCTTGCACGTCTTTCACGTCTTTTTGCACCCACAGCGCGTGTTCAATGCGGTGGAAGCCGGTAAAGGCGGAATCTTTCGCGCCCATTTTGAAGTCGTCTTCGCGCGCATCGATGGCGGGGTCCAGCTCGTTAAACAATTCGGCAATCGGCTCTACGCGCTCGTAGTGAACGCGGGTGGCGGCAAATTGCGATTTAGCTTTTTCAATGTCGCCCGCTTTCACTGCGGCTACGAACGCTTCGGTTTTGGTTACGAGTTCTTTGGCTTCGCCTTGAACGTATTTTTTGTAATCGCCCAAAGGTTGCGCCAATTTTTCCAACGCCGCTTCGTCGGTGGTGTCTTTAAAGCCGCTGTCGGTTACAACCAGTTTGCCGCGCGGGTTGGTAAGCAGGCCGCAAGTCATTTCGTATTCGCCGGGCAACAGGGTAACGGTCATTTTGTCAGACAGCGACGGAGCGATGTTTTCGCGCTCGTCCACCACCATCACGCCTTTCAGGATTTCCCATTCCAGCTTGCGGGTGCTGTCGTTTTTGATTTGGAACACGGTTTGACCGCTGGGCACGGTGATTTGCATCGGTTCGCAAGCGTGGTCGTTCACAGCAACGGAAATGCTGCCATCGGCATTGCGAGGGGTTTCGCCAGCGGGCGCAGAAGCAGCAGCTTGGGAAGCCGCGCCAGGCGCAGGCTCGGATTTTTTGCTTTCGGGCGGTTGGCAAGCGGTCAAAGCAACCAAGGCAGCCAAAGTTACAACGGATAAATATTTTGCTTTCATAAAACATTCCTTTAAGAAAATAAAACAAACAAAGGTTTCAGGCTGCCTTTTGCTGCCTGAAAAACAAGTACAACACAGTAATCAAATACGCAAAGTACAAGACCAAATCGCTCACAACAGGGTGGTCGGTGTAGCCGAAAAAGCCGCCCATCAACACGCCCATCACGCTGTCGTTGTGCAAAATATGCGAGCTGTCAAACACAATAGTTTGCCCGATATTCCACACACCCGCTTCATGCAGCGCACGGAATGCGCCCGCCAGCAATCCTGCGGCGACAAAAATCAGCAGCACGCCCGTCCATTGGAAAAACTTGCCCAGATTGATTTTCACGCCGCCTTTGTAAATCAAATAGCCGATTACGGCGGCAGCAACCAAGCCCAACACCGCGCCAAGCGGCATTTCTGCGGTGGGCGCTTGGTTAAACACTGCAATCAAGAAAAACACGCTTTCCAAGCCTTCGCGCGCCACGGCTAAAAACGCCATACTCACCAACGCCCAGCCATGCCCTTCGCCGCGCTGCAACGCGCTGCTCACCGATTGCTGCAACGATTGTTTCAGGCTGCGTGAAGCTTTTTTCATCCACAGCACCATGTAAGTGAGCATCGCAACGGCAAACAAGCCCAGCGCGCCCACCACAAATTCCTGTTGTTTTTGCGGGATTTCGCCTGTTTTATTGTGAATCCACAAGCCCAACCCCAAACACATCAGCGCGGCGGCAACCACGCCAATCCACACTTTGGGCATCATGTGCGAATAGCCGGACTGCTTTAAAAAGCCCGCCACGATGCCCACGATTAATGCCGCTTCAATTCCTTCGCGCAGCATAATCAAAAACGCTACTAACATTTCTTTTCCTATTCTTACAAAAATAGCGAAGCGCGGATTATACGAAGATTAAAGAGCAAATACAAATCGTTATTACTATCTGCAAAAAAGCGCAGCTCAACACAACATACCGCTTTGTTTTGCATCAGTATATTTTTTGAGTCGTTGTTTATTTCAGCGCAAGATACAAACGCGCCACGTTTTCCGCCGCCGATTGCAAATTCGCCCCACCCTGCTGCAAGATGGCTTCCAAGCTATCCAATTGGCGGACGATGGGGAAAACCGCGTCAATGCCGCAATCGTAAACAGCCGCATAATCGGCGCGCAGGCAGCCCACCAAGGCAATCACGGGCTTGCCAAACTGTTTTGCCACACGTGCCACGCCGATGGGCGTTTTGCCGTGTACGCTTTGCGCGTCCATGCGCCCCTCGCCGGTAATCACCCAATCGGCATCGCGGATTTGGTCGGCAAGCTGCACATAATCAATCACAATCTGCACGCCCGATTTCAGCTCGGCACGCGGCAACAGCAACACGCCGCCGCCCATGCCGCCCGCCGCGCCTGTGCCCGCGCCGCTGGCGATGTCTTTGCCTGTGTCGCGCCGGACAATTTGGGCAAAGTGCGCCAAATTGGCATCCAGCGTACGCACCATCTCAGGTGTTGCGCCTTTTTGCGGCGCAAACACGGCAGCCGCGCCTTTTTCGCCACACAGCGGGTTGTTCACATCGCAAGCCACTTCCAGCGCAACCTGCTGCAACCGCGCATCCAAGCGGGAAAAATCCGCCCGCGCCAGTTGCGCCAAACTGCCGCCGCCGTAGCCGATGGCTGCGCCGTGTTCATCCAGCAAATCCGCGCCCAATGCTTGCAGCATCCCCGCGCCGCCATCGTTGGTGGCGCTGCCACCAATGCCGAGCAGGATTTTTTCCACGCCGTGGTTTAACGCCGCCAAAATCAATTCGCCTGTGCCGTAGCTGGTGGTGATGAGCGGATTGCGCTCGCCGGGCGGCACCAGATGCAAGCCCGAAGCCGCTGCCATTTCAATAATCGCGGTTTTGCCGTCGCCCGAAATGCCGTAGTGCGCGGCAACGCGGTTGCCCAGCGGCGCGGTTACTTCGGCGGTGTGCAGCGTGCCGGCGGTGGCATCAATCAGCGATTGCACCGTGCCTTCGCCGCCATCCGCCATCGGGATTTTCACGCATTCGGCGTGCGGCAATACGGCTTTTAAGCCCGCTTCAATCGCCTCGGCGACTTCCAGCGCGGTGAGGCTTTCTTTGAAAGAATCGGGCGCGATGATGATTTTCATGGGGGGTGTCCTTGTTGGTTTTGGGAAAAGCGCACGGCTTGCGAGTAAGCCGTAGGGGGCGCGGGGGAGTATTTTCAGGCTGCCTTAATGTTGCGCCCGCGTTTGAGCGGGGCGATGGTTGAGCAGTTTAGGCAGCCTGAAAAAGAATTTGAGGCGCGTAGGGTGGGCAACGGATTACCCACCAAATATTTCTGTTGACTGCGACGGGCAAGCAAGCTGCCCGCCCTACACCTGAACGCGGGTGCAATGGATAGGCAGCCTGCGTAGCGAAGCGGAGTTGCGAAGCTAAAACTGTTCACGCGCCCCTACGGCTTGCCGGCAAGCCGTGCACCGGCTAAACCTAGCTGAGGCAGCCTGAAATGGGTAATCCTGTTTTCAGGCTGCCTCTGCGCATCAAAGCAGCCTGAAACCAAACCGCCTAGCCAAACCAGCGAAACACGCCAAAAATCAAGGTGGAGACCACGGTCATAATGAAACCAACCGCGGTTTCATAGGGGATGACTTTCAGCCGCTCTTTAATCGCCATGCCAACGCTGCCGCCTGTGGCGTGGAAGAACGAGCCGTGCGGCATATGGTCAAACACGGTTGCCCCTGCGTGTATCATCGCTGCGCCTGCCAAGCTGCTGATGCCCAAATCCAGCAGCGTGCCGCTGAACACTTTGGAGGCAACGGCTGTGCCTGCGGTGGTGGAGGCGGTGGCCAGCGACATCAGGCTGCCTGAAACGGGTGCGAGCAGATAAGCGGGCAAGCCCAAGGCGGTGAGCGAATCAATCAACACGTCTTTCAAGCCTGAATTGCCGATAATCCCCGCCAGCGCGCCCGTGCCCAGCAGCATAATCGCCACGCCCGACATTTTGCCCAAGCCGCTCACGGCGTAATCGTTGATTTTGCGAAACTGCCCCATGATGATGGCGCCCACCAAGCCGCCCACGGGCAAGGCAATCAGCGGGTCAATTTTAATATCGGCAATCGGGCGCAACGCCAGCAACACAATGGCGACCACGGGCGCAGCAATCGCCGCGATGAACGAGGGATACTGCCCATCGGGTGTATGCGCGGCGGCTTCTTCGGGGGCAACGGCTGTGCCTGTTTTGGTTAAGCGTTTGGCGAGAAAATAGGTGAGCGCCAGCCCAAAGATGGCGGGAATGATGCCCGCCACCATCACCGAAGTGAGCGGGATTTTGAAGGTGTCGGAAGCGGCGATGGCATTGGGGTTGGGCGACATCAAATTGCCCGCTTTGCCGCCGCCAATCATCGCCACCAAAATCGCCATTTTGGATAAATCCACACGCTGCGCCAACGCCAGCGCAATCGGCGACACGGTAATCACCGCCACATCAATAAACACGCCCACCGCCGTTAAAATCAGCGTGGCAACGGCTAATGCCAGCAAGGCGCGGGTTTCGCCCAGTTTTTTCACAATGGTTTCGGCGATGACGGTTGCCGCGCCCGATTCAATCAGCACGCCTGCCAACACGCCCGCCGCCAAAATCCGCATCACGGCGGTGGTGATGCCTTTTGCGCCGTCGATCATCAGCGTAACGGTTTGCACCAAATCCGCGCCGCCCACCAAGCCGCCGACCAGCGCGCCCACCATCATGCCGTAAACCGGCGGCACTTTTCGCAAAATCAAACCAATCGCCACCACCAATGCCACGATTGCGCCCAATGCGCTTACAGAAACTGCCATCATTCGCTCCTTATGTTAGAGAATGTAGTCAAATGTAGTTTTGAGTATGTTAAGATTTGTAATCGTGCGTGTCAATGCAAATGTTTGATTTTGGGCTGCGGATGGGATGCGAGCGCGTTTGCGTTTTCAGGCTGCCGAAAACAGTCATAAACACCATGACAGCCAGCCACACCAGCAGCGATGTGGGCAATTTGCCTGTGTGTTGCCACGCTAAAATCAGGCTCAACAGCGGCGGGAAAATGGCAACGGCAAATGCTGCCCGTTTCCACCATTTCAAATGGCTGGCTTGCTGGGCGCGTTGCGTGGTTTGCAGAATCTGGGTTGATGCGTTGAGATGATGATTGTCGTTCATGGTCAAAATCCAAAAAAGCAGCCTGAATGTTAATTTTCAGGCTGCCTATGTTTGCGTGTTGATTAACTTGATTAACATTGTGCCTGTGGGCTTAACGGATGCTTACCATTTTAAACACTATTTAAATATGTTAAAAGTAACGCAACTTTGTTAATTACAATAAACGCCCGCCATGTTCACCGACACCCACACCCATCTCACCCACCCCACCCTATTTTTCAGGCTGCCTGAAATCATCGCCGAAGCCCGCGCGGCAAATGTTTGCCAGTTTATCGTGCCCACCGCCGAACACGCCGATTGGGCAAACGCGCTTGCGTTGCTAGGGCAGCCTGAAATCCGTGCCGTCGCATTGGGCATTCATCCGTGGTATGCCGAGCAAGCCAGCGATAACGTGTTGCATGAATTGGCGCTGCATCTGGCGCAACAGCCTGCGCTGTTGGTAGGCGAAATCGGCTTGGATTTTTACGACAAAACCGAGCCGCCCGAACGCCGCGCCGCGCAAATCCAAGCCTTCCAAGCCCAGCTTGCGCTTGCCCAGCAGCATCGCCGTCCGATTATTCTGCACAACCTGCGCGCCACCGCCGCCATCATCCAAGCCATCCAGTTGGCAAAATTCACGCAAGGCGGCATCGCTCACGCTTTTTCAGGCAGCCTAGAAGAAGCGCAATTGCTGATTAAACACAGCTTCAAAATCGGCATCGGCTCGCTGCTGCTCAATCCCCGCGCCAAAAAAGCCCGCATCGCCGCCGCGCAACTGCCGCTGAACGCCTTATTGCTGGAAACCGACAGCCCGTTTGGGCAGCCTGAACAGCAAAACACGCCCGCCAACGTGCGGCGCATCGCCGAGACGGTTGCCCAATTGCGCGGCATATCGTTGGCAGAATTGGCGGCGGCGTGTGAACGGAATTTGGCTGGGCTGCTGGAGCGATAGGCAGCCTGAAACACAAAATGGAACGGCGACGGCTCGTCGCCAAAGGGTACGTTCAACAGCTTTGCGAGTTAGCATCATGTCGGCGAGCCGCCAACGCTCCATTGGTTACAGCTCTTACAAAGACGGCAGCCTGAAATAATAGGCAGCCTGAAAATCACAACCACGCCATCCTTGCAAAACTTAACACGCCGTGCCTACAATCCCCACCATTTCCCCACCCCAAAAAGGAACACCCACCATGCCCGTTTACAACTTCTCCTCCGGTCCCGCCACCCTGCCCGAAAGCGTGCTGCGCACCGCGCAACAAGAAATGCTGGACTACAACGGCACAGGTTTATCCGTGATGACCATGTCGCACCGCTCCGATGCCTTTCTCAGCATCCTGCACCACGCCGAGCAAGACCTGCGCAGCCTGATGAACATCCCCAGCAACTACAAAATCCTGTTCCTGCAAGGCGGCGCATTGGCGCAGTTCACCCAAGTCGCGCTCAATCTCGCGCAGGGGCATCAGCGCGTGGATGCCGTGATTACAGGCAACTGGTCGCGCATCGCCGCCGAACAAATGGGCAAACTCTCGCCGCATTTGAATGTGCACATCGCCGCGCACGGTGGTGAACAATTCAACTACACCAACCTGCCCGCGCCCGAAACATGGGACATCAACCCCCAATCCGCCTTTGTGCATTATGTGATTAACGAAACCGTCAACGGCGTGCAATACCACCCCGTTCCCAAGCTCGGCAACGACGCGCCGCCCGTGGTGTGCGATTTTTCATCCGAAATCCTATCGCGCCCGATTAACGTGTCCGACTTTGGCGTGATCTACGCAGGCGCACAAAAAAACATCGGCATGGCAGGCGCAACCGTGGTCATCATCCGCGAAGACCTGCTCGCACGCTGCACCGACCGCATTCCCAACGTGTGGAACTACCAAGTCCACCTAGACCGCAACGGCATGTACAACACCCCCTGCACCTACGCCATCTACATCGCAGGCTTGGTATTCCGCTGGCTGCAAACGCAAGGCGGCGTGGCAAAAATGCAAGCCATCAACGAACAAAAAGCCGCCCTGCTCTATCAAACCATAGACCAAAGCGGCGGCTTCTACCAAAACCCCATCGCCCCCGAAGCGCGCTCGCGCATGAACGTGATTTTCAGCACAGGCAACCCAGTGCTAGACGCACGCTTCGTACAAGAAGCCGCGCTAAACGGCATGCAATCGCTCGCGGGCTACAAAACCCTAGGCGGCATGCGCGCCAGCATCTACAACGCCATGCCACTCGCAGGCGTGGAAACGCTGGTGGCATTTATGCGCGAATTCCAGCGCAAGCATGGCTGATTACGATTTTCAGGCTGCCCAATGGAGCGGCGACGGCTCGTCACCAACCAATCACGCATTAAATGACACCACGCTTGCAACAAATAGGCAGCCTGAAAACCCATCTATCCGTTTTCAGGCTGCCTATTATGTTTACAAAACTAAGCACCCGTAGGGTGGACAACCCGTTGCCCATCATCATTGCTAACATGATGGTGGGCAATAACACTCCCTTTACTGTTTTCAGGCTGCCTTTGTTGGGTAAGCAAGGGGCAGCCTGAAAACACAAACCCACTTGGTATTTGAACCAAACGATTTTCCACAGAATAGATTGTCTTTATAAACATCCTACCCCAAAACCACACCCCACAAATAATGCTATAATCCCGCCCATTTCAGGCAGCCTGAAAGCCCGTTTACAGCTTCCGCGAAGCCAAAACGCCCCCACACTTTTCAGGCTGCCTAATCCTTTTCAACCACACCATCCAACAGGAGCACCCAATGTTCGGCAAAGCAGGACTCGGCGGCTTGATGCAACAAGCCCAAAAAATGCAAGAAAACATGAAAAAAGCGCAAGCAGAACTCGCGCAAACCGAAGTAGAAGGACAAGCAGGCAACGGCTTGGTTAAAGTAACCGCCACGTGCAGCCACGTTGTCCGCAAAATCAGCATCAGCCCCGATTTAATCAGCGAAGCCGCAGACGACCCCGAAATGCTAGAAGACCTCATCCTCGCCGCCCTCAGCGACGCACATGAAAAAGGCGAAGCCACCACCTCCGCCAAAATGTCGCAATTCACCCAAGGCTTGCCCGCAGGTATGGGCGATTTCTTCAAATAAATCCCTCCATCCCAAGCGGCTACCCCATGCAACGGACGGCAGCCGCATCCACGCAAACGGCAGCCTCTGCACATCAGCACATTTCACCCCTATTTGCACCCCCCAAAGGCAGCCTGAAAAAGGACACCCAAGCATGGCAAAAATAGGCATCATCATGGGCAGCAACAGCGATTGGCACATCATGGAACACGCCGCCAAAATGCTGCAACAATTTGGCGTGGACTACGAAGCCCAAGTCGTCTCCGCCCACCGCACCCCCGATTTAATGTTTGACTACGCCAAAACCGCCCGCGAGCGCGGTTTGCAAGCCATCATCGCAGGCGCAGGCGGCGCAGCGCATCTACCGGGCATGGTAGCCGCGCAAACCACCTTGCCCGTGCTCGGCGTGCCCGTGCCCAGCAAATACCTGCGCGGCGAAGATTCGCTGCTTTCTATCGTGCAAATGCCCAAAGGCGTGCCTGTTGCCACCTTTGCCATCGGCGAAGCAGGCGCAGCCAATGCCGCCTTGTTTGCCGTGTCGCTGTTGGCAAATCAGGATAACGGGCTGGCGCAAAAGCTGGCAGATTTTCGCGCGCAGCAAACGCAAAGCGTGCTGGCAATGAGCTTGCCTCCTGTTGGCGCAGATTAGTGCCGAATAAACAAAGGCAGCCTGAAAATGAGCGCGAAGCCAAAACCGCAGCGCGCCCCATCAGCATCCCAGCCCATCCCCACAAGGAGCAAGACATGACCGAAGCAGAATACCGCGCCCAATTTGATGAAGACGAAGCCGTCGGCTGGAATGCCATAGATGCCGCGCTAGAAGTCCTGTATCCCAACCAAGAACCGCGCCACTACGGCAGCATCATCAAATATATGATGGGCGGCGAAGACCCGATAGACGGCACCAGCATTTACGATTGCGAAGAACAAACATTCCACCGCCATCTGGTTTCCTACGGCATGAGCGAATTGTATTTTGACCCCGAAAGCGCCGAAGCCGATTTCAGCAAATGGGGTTTTGAATTTACCTGCCGCATCGCGCCCGTTGCCGAAGATAAAGACTACAACGGCGCCAAACACGAACCGATGTGGGTGATTGATGTGATGAACAACCTTGCTCGCTATGTGTTTGAAAGCGGCAAATGGTTTGAACCCTATCACTTTATCCCAGCCAACAGCCCCGTGCGCCTTGATACCGACACCGCCATCGTCGGCATCGCCTTTGCGCCCGATCCCAAGCTGCCCGAAATAGACACGCCCAACGGCAAAGTGCAATTTTTGCAAATGGTGGGGCTTACCCAAGCCGAATTAGACTGGCTGTGGCAAGAACCCAAAACCTACCGTTGCAAAGAGTTAATTGACAAAATGCGCGAAGACAATCCCCTGCTGATTATGGATTTAACCCGCAGCAAAAGCTATGTTTAACCCGCGCCGCAGCAACGGCTAAGGCAGCCTGAAAGCCGAAGGCTTCAACGAAGTTAAAACGGGTTTACGCGCTTTTGCGAAGCTAAAATCCGTTTAACCGTTTGCGCGAAAATCCAACCTATTCCCCTATCAACAACACCGCCCTGCGCGGTTACAAACCATGAATTTCCATCCCGAATTCTCCATTCCCCTTGCCGAGCAAAACCAAGTCGGCGTTTTACTCGTTAATCTTGGCACGCCCGAAGCGCCCACGCCCGAAGCCGTGAGCCCCTTTTTGCGCGATTTTTTATCCGACCCGCGCGTGGTAGAGCTTTCCCCTTGGCTGTGGCAACCTGTGTTGCGCGGCATCATTCTGCCGCTGCGTAGCCGCAAAGTTGCCCAGCTATACAGCAAAATCTGGCTCAAAGAAGGCTCGCCGCTAAAAGTGTTTACCCATCGCCAGCTAGAAGGCTTGCGCGAAAGGCTGCCTGAAAACGTCCATTGCGCCTACGCCATGAGCTACGGCAAACCCAGCATCCACGAAGCCATGAGCACGCTCAAAAGCAAAGGCGTGGGGCGGCTGATTGTGCTGCCGCTGTATCCGCAATACGCAAGCAGCAGCATGGGTGCAGCGTTGGATAAAGTGTTAGACGAATTGGAACACGAGCGCAACCAAATGTCGGCGCGCACCATCGCCCGCTTTTATTACCACGCAGGCTACATCCGCGCCCTTGCCCAACAAATCACCGCCTATCGCAAACAATACGGCGCAGGTGAAAAACTGATGTTTAGCTTCCACAGCATCCCGCAAAAACACAGCGATTTGGGCGACCCCTACGCGCAAGAATGCCGCGAAACCGCCCGCCTTGTTGCGCTGGAATTGGGTTTAAGCGAGCAAGACTACATCGTTTCTTTCCAAAGCCGTTTTGGTGGCGGCAAATGGCTAGAACCCAGCACGCAAACCTTGTTTAAAGAATTGCCACGCAAACACAAAATCACCAAGCTAGATGTTGTTTGCCCTGGTTTTGTGAGCGATTGCTTGGAAACGATGGAAGAAATCGCCATCCGCGGGCGCGAGCAATTTCACGCCGCAGGCGGCACGCAATTTCAATACATCCCCTGCTTAAACGACAATCCCGCATGGTTAGACGCATTAAGCGATATTGTGAAAGAAAGCGGCGCGGGGTGGATAAAAGCGTAATCTTCATTTTCAGGCTGCCTTGGTTGTATTAGGCAGCCTGAAAATCAATTAAACCAAGCAAAAAGGAAAATATATGTTCAAAAAACTGATCCTAGCCCTAACCAGCTTATTTATTTCAACCGCGCCACAAGCCGCTGAACCATCTCAATTCCAAGTCAAACCAACCAAGCAGCATCAGGAAACAGCACCAAAACACCTTACCCACACGCAAATTTTAGAACGCATTTTTGATTTGATTAAATTACGCGAAACCGACCCTTATGGCGAAAGCGTTACCCCCGAATGGTTTATCAAAAATTTGGGGCAGCCAGACAGCGAAATTGAATTTGAACCTGATGATGATGAATCGAGTAAAGATACGTTTATCGTGCGTTATGGCAAATATTCGCCCGACCCTGATGATTATGGCGATTTTACTTTTACGGTGTATAAAGAACCTATTTATTTAAAAGAAAAGATAGATGGATTTGCACTTCGTGTGCGTATTAAATTTAACTTAAATCGTAAAAATTATTATGGGTACGGCATTAAAAGGTTGCCTTCTTCCGCAGCAAGAATACAAAATATAGAAAAGATAGCAAAAAATCATGGATTGATTGCAAAATATATATTTGATGGACGCAATTCTTTTTTTGTGGTTACACACAATAATTTACTTCCAGGCAGAGATTCACAACGCTGTACTATAGATCTATCCGTATTTAGGGATGTTGAATCGCGACCTTACTTTTTTTCAGAAGCTGAAATTGATTTTCCACTTAAATAATTTAACACAGGAGTATTTACTATGAATATAGAACAAGACAACAAATCTATGGCAATTATAGACCAATTTATTCAATCGTTAAGTAATAAATCTCAAAATAAGCGAGAAAAAATCAAAACTTCTTTGCTGTCTGCGATTAACAGTTCGCCTTTTTTGGTGGAAGCGTTTATACAGGCAGCCAACAATGGCGACCATGCACTAAAAAAGATTGTTGCGTTAGATCCAAATTTGGAAATAAATAGAAATTCTGCGGCATCTTATAATAATGGCAGCAATACCATTTCCATACGAATTGATAGATTTGATGGGGAATCAGCCAATATAGACAAATTTGTTTATGAACTAGCCCATGAAATGCGCCATTGCTTGGATGACAAAGCATTTGATGAAACGACTGCGGAATTTGAAAAAAAGGTACGGGATAAAATTGCTTACAACGTTAAACACCATCTGCCACACCCCATAGACTTTACCGCAGAGTTAAAACAATTACAGGATAAAGAAAAACAATTTGAGGGTCGCGCAGAAATTGATGGCTACAATGCTTTGGTTAGCCGCATCCATCATCAATCGCCCCATGCTGATAGTGTTGAATTAAATGCCAGATTAAACGATAACGACTATTCTGGTTTGTATTGGAGCAAGAAAGGTCAGTTGATGCTTGAAAATAATGGCATGATAGTGAGCGATAATTCTCATCGTTATAACGGTGGGGAAAAAATGATTGGTAATTATGCAGAAAGCAATTTACAAGTAGTCAGCGATATTTATTGGAATGATGTAGATACAAAAGGCAAAAAGTTTTATCCCGATAAATATGGCGCAGCCGCATTGGAAAGAATCTATAACATAGAAAAAGAAATGATAGATAAGTACAACACCTCAAATATCGAAATTACCATCAATACCCAAATTGATATGGAAATTGCTTTTAACCAAAAGCTGTTAGGTTATACAACCGAGGGTTTATCGCAATATCTTCAATCCAATAATATTTACCAATATCACTATCTGGACACCAGCAC
>CAUSAW010000039.1:0-16424 GCA_963529725.1 uncultured Kingella sp.
CTGAAATCCCAAAGGCAGCCTGAAAGCTAAAAGAGCGCGTGTTCAACAGGATTTAGCTGCTTGGGTGGGATTTCAGGCTGCCTTGAAACCGTCTGAAAGGCAGCCTGAAAACTGTGAAAGCCGGTTTTGCCTATTGCGGACGTGCGGGCGCAGGCGCGGGTGGGGGGCTGTTTGGCGTATGGCTGCCGCCGGTGCCGGTCATAATCGTGCCTTTGAAGTCCAGCGGCACCACGACCACGTTGCCTTTTTCGCCCATTCTAATCAGCGCTTCCAGCGTTTTTTCGGCGAGGATTTTGTCGTCCAGCGACTGCGAGCGCACGCGGTTTTCTTCGGCTTCAGTTTTGGCGATTTCCAGCTTGTTGATGGCAACCTGCTTACGGTTTTCCGAATCGGCAATCATGCGGATGGATTCTTGGATTTTCTCGTCGGGCAGCAGGTTGGAAATGGTTACGCGGCTCACGATAAAGGTGTCTGGGTCGTTGGCATCCAAGTCTTTTTGCAGATTGGTGCGGATGATGTTTTCCAATTCGTTGCGTTTGGAATTGATGGCGAGCGCCTCAAAACGGGAAACCGCGTCGGCAGAAACGGATTTTGCCTGTTTTTCCACCAGCATATAGGCGGGGATGTAGATTTTGCTGTTTTGCTCGTAGCCGTTCATATTGGAATATTTGGCGGCAATCATCGGCACTTTCATCGGATTGACGGAATATTGGATTTCAAAATCCAAATCGCGCAGGGAGATGTTTTCTTTGGTGGTGGGGCGCAAATCTTGCAGCTGCACGGGGATTTCTTTGACGGTGTATTTGTCGATGCGGCTGGTGAAGGTGGTGTGCCAGCCCACATTGGCGGGCTCGTCGTTGATTTTGCCGTTGAAGGTGCGCACCACGCCCACCTGCCCAGTGTCGATGCGGGCGAAGGGGCGGATGAAAATCAGCAGCAGCACGGCAATCAGCGCGATGGTGCCGAGCAACAGGGCTTTTCCTGCTTTGGCGGGGCTTACGGCGGGTTTAGGGTCGGTGGTTTTCACAGTCTTCTCCTGCAAAATGGTTGGCAAACGGTCTGATTGTAAACGAAGCGGCAGCCTGAAAACCACCGCTGTGGGCTTTTCAGGCTGCCTTTGATGTGTTCCCCAAGGCAGCCTGAAAGGGCAAAACGGTTTTCAGGCTGCCTCAGTGATGCCACAGATTATTCGGGGACGGTTTCGGTGTAAGGCACACGGCTGTCAATCAGAGCCAGCGTTTCCTCGCCGCTATGCGATTTCACATATTGCTCCACTTCGGCTTTGGCTTTGGGCGAATTGGGCAAATATGCGGTTTCAATTTCGGATAGCTTGCGGTCAAAATTGCGGCGAGCAAGCTCGTTGGCATCGTTGCTGCTTTGTTTTGCTTGCGCGGCTTTGGCTAACACATAAGCCGCAAAGGGACTTTTGGGCACGCCATGTCCTTGCATATACATCAGCGCGAGCGAATACAAAGCAGGCGCGTTGTTGCCCTTGGCAGCTTGGCGATACCAATAAGCGGCGGTGTCGTAGTTTTGGTCGGTGCCCTGCCCTAAATCGTAAAGACGACCCAATTTATATCGCACAGCATTGTTGCCTGCGCGGGCGGCGACTTTGTAAAACGGCAAGGCTTGGGCAAAGGCTTGCATGCTTTCGTCGTAGCAGAAGCCCGCGTTGGCGGCGTTGGCGGCATCTTTATGCAAATCGTACACTTTTTCTAAGTTGCGGCAGGCGTGGTTCACATCTTTGGGCACGCCGTCTCTGCCATCCAAATACGCCATCGCGGTTTCGCTTAGGGCTTGGGTGTTGTTTTGATCGGCGGATTTGTTGAGCCAAAAGATGCCGTTTTGCCAATCGCCCGAATCGGCATAAAACTTGCCCACGGTGTATTGCGCATCGGCATCGCCTGATAACGCGCTTTGGAACGCGCCAAAGTCGTTTAACAAGATATTGTGGTCGGCGTGTTGCGCGTTGAGCCACGAATAGCCCATAAAGCCGCCTGCGGCAAGGATGCCAACCAAGGCGAGAACGGCAATGGTTTTGCCTGAATCGTTTGCTGCCATAATGTATTCCTTATGTTTTTAATCAGTTGAACACGCAGCATTTTAACATATCTTTTCACAAGGCAACATTTTCAGGCTGCCTATGCGCCGCCCTTGTGTGTTTAAAGACACAACCACACTTAGGGCAGCCTGAAAACCGCATCGTGTTATAATGCACTCTTTTCAAAGGATAAAACCATGGCAAACAAACCCAAATCTCGTTCCAAAGAATCGCTGATCAGCAATCTGAACCACAAGCGCGAAGACTTAAAACACACCAGCATCCTGCGCGGCAATCTGCTCAAAATTTCCATTATCTTTTTGCTGTGCGCCAGCTTGTTTAACGTGATTATGATGTTGAAACGATAGGCAGCCTGAAACGTTAAATGAAGGGATGCGCCACTGTTGCTCTCTCAACCACAAATAAGGCAGCCTGAAAATCCATCATCCCGATTTTCAGGCTGCCTTTGGTTTGGTCTTGCGCCTTATTTTTTCTTCGCGTGTTTCAACGAATCAATCGCCACCGCCATCACAATAATCGCGCCTTTGATGATGTATTGCCAATAAGGGCTCACGCCGATGTAACTCAAACCGTAGTTAATCAGCGTGAAAATCACCACGCCCATCACCACGCCAATCACCGTGCCCACGCCGCCGCTGAACGACACGCCGCCGATGACGCACGCGGCAATCGCGTCCATTTCATACATAAAACCCAAGTTGTTGGTTGCCGAGCCGATGCGCCCTGCTTCCAGCAAGCCGCCGAAGGCGTAGAACACGCCCGATAAAGTGTAAACGCCGAGCAAATTGAGCGTTACATTCACGCCTGAAACGCGCGCCGCTTCGGGGTTGCCGCCAATGGCGAATAGGTTTTTACCAAAGCGGGTTTTGTTCCAAATCACCCACATCAACACAATCGCCACCAGCGCATACACGGTGATATACGACAGGCGAAAGCCGCCGAGGCGGAAAAAGCCTTGCGTGAACTGCGAATAGCTTTCGGTGAAGCCCGCGATGGGCGCCGAGCCAACGTGGTCGTAATACAGCGAGTTGATGCCGTAGATAATCAACATCGTGCCGAGCGTGGCGATAAACGGCGTTACGTTCAACACGGTTACGATGATGCCGTTCACCAAGCCAATCACCGCGCCAATAGCGCACGCCAGCAGAATAACCAACGGAATCGGCACTTCGCCCAAATTAGGGAACACTTTGTTCACATTATCCGTTGCTTGCAGCAGCGTGGCAGAAACCACCGCCGCCAGCCCCACTTGCCGCCCCACGGACAAATCCGTGCCCTGCGTAACAATCAGCCCTGCCACGCCCAGCGCAATAATCACGCGCACGGAAGATTGGGTGAGAATGTTGCTGAAATTGGTGAGACTCAAAAAGCTGGTGTCTTTGGAAACAATCACAGCCAGCAAAATCAGCAGCACAAAATAGAGTGCATAGTTTTTAAAAAGTTCAAATGCTTTGTTAGAAGCGGTGCTCATAATCAGTTCCTTGGATGGGGTGGATTTTCAGGCTGCCTGCTAACCATGCGGCAGCCTGAAAACGTGTTTATCAAGTTATAAATATTTCGCCGACAATTGCAAAATCTCTTCTTGGCTGGTTTTGGCGGTTTCCACAATGCCCGCCACGCGCCCTGCGCTCATCACCAAAATGCGGTCGGTTGTGCCGAGCAATTCGGGCATTTCGGATGAAATCATAATCACCGCTTTGCCGCGCGCCGCCAAATCGTTAATCAGTTGATAAATTTCAAATTTCGCGCCGATGTCAATGCCGCGTGTGGGCTCGTCTAGCATCAAAATTTCGGGGCTGGTGAGCAGCCAACGTCCCAAAATCACTTTTTGCTGGTTGCCACCCGATAGCGAGCCGATGCGCGTTTTGTGCGCAGGGGTTTTCACGCGCATGGAATCAATCACCCATTGCGTGTCTTCTTTCATTTTTTTGTTGTTCAAAAAGCCCGATTTTTCGTAGCCGCGAATATTGGAAATTAACGAGTTAAAGCTGATGTCCAAACCGCCGAAAATGCCTGTGCTGCGGCGCTCTTCCGTTACCAGCGCAAAGCCGTTTTTAATCGCGTCCACAGGCGAATGGTTGTTCACCAGCTTGCCATGCACGCGCACTTCGCCGCTGAGTTTTTCGCGAATGCCAAACAGCGTTTCCACGATGTCGGTGCGTTTTGCGCCCACCAAGCCGCCAATGCCCAACACTTCGCCTTGGCGCAATTCAAAGCTCACGTCTTGGATAGAAGGTTGATTTTTCGCGGTTAAATGGCTCACTTGCAACACCACTTCGCCAGGCGTGTTGGTTTTTTCGGGGAAGCGTTGCGTTAAGCTGCGCCCCACCATTTTGGCGACCAATTCGTCCATATTGGTTTGGGCAACTTGCAGCGTGTCTATCCATTTGCCATCGCGCAGGATGGTAATCTCGTCGCAAATCTTGAAAATTTCTTCCATTTTGTGCGAGATATAGATGATGCCGCAGCCGCGCTGTTTCAGTTTTTCAATGATTTTAAATAGATGCGCGACTTCTTTTTCTGACAGCGATGAAGTCGGCTCGTCCATGATGACGATTTTGGCGTTATACGAAAACGCCTTGGCGATTTCTATCATCTGCATTTCAGAAACCGACAATTTCGCGACTTTTTCGTTGGGGTCTATGTTGATGTCCAGCTCGTCAAAAATGGCTTTGGTGTCGGCATACATTTTTTTGCTGTCCACAAACAGCCCTTTGGTGGGATAGCGCCCCAGCCATAAATTATCCATCACCGTGAGCTGTTTAACGAGATTAAGCTCTTGATGCACCATAGAAATGCCGTTTTCCAGCGCTTCTTTGGCGTTGCCAAAATTCACTTCTTTGCCCAAAAATTGAATGCTGCCTTCGTCTTTGGCGTAAATGCCAAACAGGCATTTGAGCAATGTGGATTTGCCCGCGCCATTCTCGCCCATCAGCGCGTGTACAGAATGGGCTTTCACGGTTAAGTTCACGCCGTCCAAGGCTTTCACACCAGGGAAGGCTTTGTGAACATTGGTCATGGTGAGCAGGATTTCATTTTCAGGCTGCGTTGGGCTATCGGGCGTGGGCGAAGCGGTCATGATTCAATCTCGTGATAGATGAGTGTTTTTAGGTTTTCAGGCTGCCTATCGCGGCAGGCAGGCTAAACAAAAGCCTACGCGGTTTTGGATATGATTAGCGGCGTGGGCTGAAATATCGTTTTAAGGCAGCCTGAAAACGTCTGCGTGCGAACTGCAGTCATTTCACTGTTTTCAGGCTGCCTTAAATCTTGCGGATTATTTAACAAATTTATCCAAATTGGTTTTATCCACGCCCACATAAGGCACGCGGATGATGCTGTTTTCCAATTTCAAATCAGGATTTTGTTTCGGGTCTTTGCCGTTTGCCAAATCCACCGCCAGCGCGTAAATCGCTTTGGCTTGCGTGTCGCCATCGTTGAGTACCGTGCCAGCCAGCGTGTCGGCTTTAATCATTTGCAAGGCTTCGGGCAGCGCATCCACGCCAAAGGTAGGCAACACTTTGCCTTGCGCCTTCATCGCTTCCACCGCGCCCATTGCCATCGCATCGTTGTTAGACAGCACCACTTCAATTTGTTTACCCGTAGGTCCTGCTAACCATGCTTGCATGATGTCTTTGGCTTTGGCAGCGTCCCACATCCCTGTATCCAGTTGCAACTGTTTCACTTTGTAGCCTTCGGCTTGCAATTTTTCTACCACATATTTGGTACGCGCTTCGGCATCAGGATGACCAGGCTCGCCTTTGAGCAACACATAATCAATCACGCCATCTTTATTCAAATCCCATTCAGGATGCGCTTTCCAAGAATCGCCCACCAATTTGCCTTGAATCTCGCCCGATTCTTGCGGATTGGTGCCGATAAAATAGGCTTTGTCATACGTTTTCAACGCCGCTTCGCCAGGGTCTTTATTGAAGAAAATCACAGGCACATCCGCCGCTTTTGCCTTGCCGATAATGGTTGGCGCAGCCGCAGGGTCAACCAAGTTAATCGCCAACACTTTCACGCCTTTGGACAGCAACACGTCCACTTGGTCGTTTTGCGTAGATTGGCTGTTTTGCGAATCGTTGAGCAGCAATTCAGCTGTTTTGTGCGTAGCAGCCTCATTTTCCAAAGCCTTACGCATCAACGACATAAAGTTATCGTCGTATTTATAAATCGTAACGCCAACTTTCGGTCCATCAACCGCCGCGCTACTTTGCTGCGATTGTGCGCCAGAAGCATTGCCCGCAGGCGCGCTGTTGCTGTTGCTGCCGCCATCGCAAGCTGCCAAGCCCAAAGCAGCACATAAAACCGTAGCCAAAAATGTTGGTTTAAATTGCATGATTACATCTCCCAAAGTTGGTTTGCATTGTTTTCAGGCTGCCAACTGCATTACTAAGGCAGCCTGAAAATGTTATTGAAACAAAGGTTGCATCAAAACAGCCAGATAGCGCGTTTTCAAAACACAACCAAATATTACACAAAACTACAAGCGGGCAAGTTTCCCTTAAACAAAACGCTTTGTAAACCAAAAAATTAGCCCGACACCATAAACAATTTGAATTTAAATTGAAAAAAAATGTATGTTTTGGTAAAGATTCGCCATAAAATAGCCGAGTTTGTTTCACACCACTACACAACGAGTGCCCACCATGTTCAACCCCGCCGACCACCCCCACCGCCGCTATAACCCCTTGACCGAAAGCTGGATTTTGGTCTCGCCGCATCGCGCCAAACGCCCGTGGCAAGGGCAGCGCGAAAAAACTACCGCCGCACTGCAAACCGCGCACGACCCCGATTGCTATCTTTGCCCACGTAACAGCCGCATCAACGGCGAAATCAACCCCGATTACCACGAGCCATTCGTGTTCACCAACGATTTTTCCGCGCTCCTGCCCGACACGCCCGCGTTTAGCGACACCGCCAATCCGCTGTTTCAAAGCCAAAGCGTGCGCGGCATCAGCCGTGTGATTTGCTTTTCGCCCGACCACAGCAAAACGCTGCCGCAGCTCACGCAGCCTGAAATTGAGCGCGTGATTGCCGTGTGGCAAACGCAAGCCGCCGAGTTGGGGCAAAGCTATCGCTGGGTGCAAATTTTTGAAAACAAAGGCGCGGCAATGGGCTGCTCCAATCCCCATCCGCACGGGCAAATTTGGGCGAGCGATTTTCTACCCGATTTGCCCGCCAAGGCGCACGCCGCGCAGCAAAATTATTTCAGGCTGCATGGCAGCAACTTGCTGCAAGATTATGCCGCCGAAGAATTGCACCGCCGCGAGCGCATTGTGGTGGAAACCGCGCATTGGCTGGCGGTTGTGCCCTATTGGGCGGCGTGGCCGTTTGAAACGCTGCTGTTGCCCAAATTCGCCGCCCAGCGCATCACCGATTTATCCGCCGCCGAGCGCGCCGATTTGGCGTTGGCATTGAAACAGCTCACCACGCGCTACGACAATCTATTTGAAACCAGCTTCCCCTATTCAATGGGCTGGCACGGCGCACCGTTTGACGGCGAAGCCCACCCCGAATGGACGCTGCACGCGCATTTTTATCCGCCGCTGCTGCGCTCGGCAACCGTGCGCAAGTTTATGGTGGGCTATGAAATGCTTGCCGAAGCGCAGCGCGATTTAACGGCGGAACAGGCGGCGGAAAGATTGGCGGCGTTGCCGTTGGTGCATTATTTGGAAAGATGATTTTCAGGCTGCCTTAATAAGCGTAGGGTGAGCAACTGGTTGCCCACCGTGATACGAACCCCAAACACAGCAAAAGAAGGCAATCGTATTAAATATGAAGATACACATAAAAAGTAGAAGAAAAATGGACAGGAAATCCTTGGAGAAATAAATGATATATGCAAAAGAAAGTTCAAATACATTTAGAATTGAACGCCATACTGGTAATAAAATTATGCGATTGCAATTAAAAATTGCCTCTGAACCATGCACACCTAAAATTAACATACTAACGCAGCCTGAAAATGAAGAAGTTAATCTTCACGCAGATGAAATTCTGTTTTATGTAGAAGACGGTGTTAATGGGATATATGAGCAATTTCAAAGAAGATTTTATATTGCTGAGATTTCATTTTATCCATCTGATAGCCCACCTGCTGGTTGGTATGCTGGTCTTACTTTTATGTTATTGGAATTTGTTATGCAGCAAGAAGCAAATATAGGTTGAATGAACCGCGTAGGGTGGGCAACTCGTTTATCCACCGCAATGCAAGCCACAAACCCATTTTCAGGCTGCCTCAAACCGATTAAAAAACGTTATGTCTCAAATATCTTTTCTGTGTATTGCCCTACTCTCTCTGCTTCTGGTCGCCTGCTATCCAAACAAAGCAAGCAGTGAAAAAACAGCTAATACGCCCCCCACCACCGCGCCAAATAGCAGCCGCATCGTTTTACTGGGCGATGAAATGCGCAAAAATGTTTTGCCCGACTGCATCGCCCAAAACATCTGCCCAGACGGCAGCGAAGCGTTATTTCTACTGCCACCGCCACAAGCTGCTGCCGCTCAAACCGCTGATATGGCGCACCAAGCTGCGCTTGGCGTGTTGGTTCTTGATTCCGCAACTGGACCGCTACCTATTATTCGTGAACACACACTGATAGCGCGACAGGCTTATCTGCCGCTGGCTGTTTTTCTTACCCAAAGCGAGGTACTGACCAATAAAGACCTGAAAGACCTGCTGGAGCTTGAAATTACGGAAATGCGCGATTTACTTGACAGCTATGATATGGACGGCAAGCACGCCCGCATTTATGTCGGCGATCAGGGCTTGCAGCAGCTGCTTGCTGATGCTGCCACGCTGACACCACGGCAGCAGCCGTCCACCATGCTGACAGTAAACAGCCGCCGTCTGCACAGCTATATCTACAACCTAAGCCGCGAAGAAGGCGGTCATGCTCTGTCGGCAGGCGATAGCATGGATATATGGATAGGTGGGCAAACGGTGCGCTGCAAGCTCGTTTCGCCCCAAACCGTGGCAGCTGGCGACCCCCCCGAAGTGTTGCTGGAAGCCGAAAAACCACTGGCAGTATTCGAAGGTCAGCGTTTTCTATTGCAGCAAAACGGCAGACTGATTGCCGTTGGTGTTGTAGCAACCACCGAGTAAAGAAATTTTGGTCTGAAACGGCAGCCTGAAACTTTAATAACCCACCATTGATTTGTATCTCTGTTTTCAGGCAGCCTGAAAACTACCTCAAAGGAAACCCCATGACCCCCACCCTACTTCCCCAACTCTTCCAACAACAATTCGCCTGCCCCCACACCGCGCTCATCCGCGCCCCCGGTCGCGTCAATCTTATCGGCGAGCACACCGACTACAACGACGGCTTCGTGCTGCCCTGCGCCATAGATTTCGCCACCCACGTCGCCATCGCCCCCAACGGCAGCCGCAACGTACGCGTGTATGCCGCCGATTACAACGAGCGCGACGAATTCTCGCTGGACGCGCCGATAACGCAATCAGACAAACAATGGGCAAACTACATCCGCGGTGTGATTTGGGCGCTGGCGGAACGCGGTTTCAGGCTGCCCGAAGGCGTGGACATCGCCGTCAGCGGCAATGTGCCGCAGGGCGCAGGGCTCAGCTCGTCCGCCGCGCTGGAGGTGGGCATCGGCAAGGCGTTGCAACACGTTTTCAGGCTGCCTTTAAACGAAACCGAAATCGCCAAAATCGGGCAATACGCCGAAAACCGCTTTGTCGGCTGCAACTGCGGCATTATGGACCAGCTCACCAGCGCGCGCGGCGAAGCGGGGCACGCCGTGTTGATTGACTGCCGCAGCCTGAACGCCCAAGCCGTGCCCATCCCCGCAGGCTTGGCGATTATGATTATCCACAGTCATGTGCAGCGCGGCTTGGTGGGCAGCGAATACAACACCCGCCGCGCCCAATGCGAAGCCGCCGCCGCCCACTTTGGCGTGAAAGCCCTGCGCGATGTGTCGCTGGCGCAATTTGAGGCGGGCAAACAAGGCTTGGACGAAACCGCCGCCCGCCGCGCCCGCTACATTATCCAAGAAAACCAGCGCACGCTGGATGCCGCCGCCGCCATGCGCCGCAACGACATCGCCGCGCTCAGCCGCCTGATGGCCGCCAGCCACGCAGGCATGCGCGATGAATTTGAAATCACCCACCCTGCGGTGGACACGCTGGTGGCGCTCGCCAGCGAAGTAATCGGCGAGCGCGGCGGCGTGCGCATGACAGGCGGCGGCTTTGGCGGCTGCGTTGTCGCGCTGGTGCCGCATGATTTGGTGGACGCGGTGCAAGCGCATATCGCCGCGAATTATCACGCGCGCACGGGGTTGCAGGAAGAAGTGTTTGTTTGCACACCGCAGGCGGGGGTGAGCGTGGTTGAGTAAGCGGGCGATTGAGGCAGCCTGAAAATGATGTGAAAGCCGTTTGGTGCGATGCCAAACGGCTTTTTGATGGGCAACGCAAAGGCAGCCTGAAACGCCCCAGCTACACTATTGAAAAGCCAGCGCACGGCTTGCCAGCAAGCCGTAGGAGCGCGAAACTTCATTTTCAGGCTGCCTCTATTTGCACCCGCGTTCAGGCAGCCTGAAACCATGCAAGGCATGATTGAGAAACGTGTGGAGTGTGTGGCTTTGCCATGCACGCAGTTTGCAAAATCTCAACCTAAGCCCGCGTGCGTGCCTGCGGCACACCCCTACTTGCACCGTTGTTATTTTGGCTGCCTTTGCGCGCTCGGTGCTTTGCTTTATAGTGTGCGTTTTCACACTCGCATAGGAGTACAACAATGGGCTTAATTGGCATGAGTATTATTGGTTTTTTTATTGGACTGGTGGCGCGCGCCATTTTGCCAGGCAACAATAAAATGGGCTTTTGGCTGACTTCGGGGCTGGGGATACTGGGCTCGGTGGTGGCAGGCTTTCTGGGGCAGCAGCTGGGCTGGTACAGCATCGGCGAGCCTGCGGGTTTTGTGGCTTCGGTGTTTGGCGCGGTGCTGATTATGGCGGTGCTGGGCGGGGTGCGCCGTTAGTCTGTTTTTGTTCTTTAAGGCAGCCTGAAAATGCGGTTTGGCGTTTTCAGGCTGCTTTTTGATATTGTGAAGGAAAAATTTAATCATTAATTACCGTGTTGCAAAAAACACAACCGTAGCTACAATAAAATTAACTAAAATTGTCAAAACTTAATCTTTATTGATAAAATTAAACCTTTCGCCAACCTTTGTTATTTTTAATTAGGAAGTAACTATGACACACTACGATAATTCCCCCCCTGAGAGATACAGTGCTTATGATTCTCCAGTAAGTATAGGAGACTGGATCGTAACTCTTATCGTGCTAATGATTCCATTAATAAACATTATCATGTTGCTTGTATGGGCATTTTCTAGTGGAACAAATCCAAGTAAAGCTAATTTCTGTAAAGCACAACTACTCCTGATACTAATTGGGATTGCTCTTTTCTTTATGTTGGCATTCATGGGAATATTAGCTGGTTCAAATATGAATACGCATTAGACAATTTAAATAGGTTTTGAGGCAGCCTGAAATATACTTTTCAGGCTGCCTATTCTCTTGCTTGCCACTCTTATCGCCGTTGCGCTACTATTCGCCTGCTTTGCGCTGCGGATGCGGCTTAAAGCAATGGTATTTCAGGCAGCCATGCCAATACGCAGGCAGCCTGAAATCAACTCAACCGTACAGCCAACAAGGAAAACATCATGACAACCATCACACTAGCAGGACAACCCGTTCAACTCAGCGGCACATTGCCCAGCGTAGGCGCAACCGCCCCCGCGTTCACGCTCACCGCCGCCGATTTATCCGACAAAACATTGGCGGATTTCGCAGGCAAACGCAAAATTCTCAATATTTTCCCCAGCATTGATACGGGCGTGTGCCAACAATCCGTGCGCACCTTCAACCAACGCGCATCTTCGTTAAACAACGTCGTGGTGCTGTGCATTTCCGCCGATTTGCCCTTTGCCCAAGCGCGCTTTTGTGGCGCAGAAGGCTTGGATAACGTGGTAACACTGTCTAGCTTCCGCAGCAGCTTTGCGCAGGATTACGGCGTGGCACTTGCCGATGGCGCATTGCGTGGTTTGACTGCCCGCGCGGTGGTGGTGCTGGATGAAAACGACAAAGTGCTGCACATTGGTCTCGTGCCCGAAATCAAAGAAGAACCTGATTACGATGCGGCGATTGCGGTTTTGTAATCGGTCGTTCTTGCTGTAAACAAAGGCAGCCTGAAAACGGGGTTATGCGTTTTCAGGCTGCCTTATTGTTGTCTTGTTTACAACGCGGCATACACCAGCCAATCGCCCAAGCGATGCCAACAGTTTGATGTATCAAAGCAGCCTGAAACCTTTGCAAAACCTGTAACCGATGGAGCGTCGGCGGCTCGCCGACATCTTGGCAAACCAGCAATGCCGTGTTTAATCAGCCATTTGGCGGCGAGCCGCCGCCGCTCCATTTTAGGTTTCAGACTGCCTTTAACGATTGAGCTACACGCCCTGTTTCAAGCTGGCTTCAATAAAGCCGTCCAAATCGCCGTCTAACACGGCTTTGGTGTTGCCCACTTCATAGCTGGTTCGCAAGTCTTTGATGCGTGAAGAATCCAGCACATAAGAGCGGATTTGGCTGCCCCAGCCGACGTCTGATTTGCCTTCTTCCAGCGCTTGTTTTTCTTCGTTGCGTTTGCGCATTTCCAGCTCAAACAATTTAGAGCGCAGCATTTCCATGACGATGCGGCGGTTTTCGTGCTGCGAGCGGCTGGATTGCGATTGCACAACAATGCCCGTGGGAATATGGGTGATGCGCACGGCGGAGTCGGTTTTGTTGATGTGTTGCCCGCCTGCGCCTGATGCGCGATAGGTGTCGGTGCGCAAATCAGCGGGGTTGATTTCAATTTCAAAGCTGTCGTCCACTTCGGGGTACACGAACACGGAGGCGAACGAAGTGTGGCGTTTGTTGTTGGCATCAAACGGCGAGTAGCGCACAAGGCGATGCACGCCGGTTTCGGTGCGTAGCAAGCCGTAGGCGTATTCGCCTTCTATGCGCAAGGTGGCGTTGTTGATGCCGGCGATTTCGCCGTCTTCTTGCTCAATCACTTCCACTTTGAAGCCTTTGCGCTCGGCATAGCGGGTGTACATTCGCAGCAGCATGCCCGCCCAGTCTTCGGCTTCGGTGCCGCCTGCGCCTGCGGTGATGTCCACAAAGCAGTTGTTGGGGTCGGCGGGCTGGTTGAACATACGCTTAAATTCCAAATCCGCCATTTGTTTTTCCAAGTGGGCAACGTCTGCCACGATGGCGGCAAAGCCGTCGGCATCGTTTTCTTCCACCACCATTTCTATCAGCTCGCGGTTGTCGGCGATGCCTGCTTCAATGTTGTCCAGCGTTAAAACGATGCCTTCCAATATCTTGCGCTCTTTGCCGATTTCTTGGGCTTTTTTTGGGTCGTTCCAAAGCTCGGGGTCTTCGGATAAGCCGATGACTTCTTCTAGCCGCTCTTTTTTGCCTTGGTAGTCCATGTAGTCGCGGATGTCGGCGTTGCGCTGGGATAGGCTGGTGAGCTGGTTTTGCAGTTGATTGATGTGTTCGGTTTCCATGATGTTCCTTGTTGGGGATGGCTTGGGCGGCGCGAAAGGCGTTTTCAGGCTGCCGCAATGTTTAATGAATGATGGGGGCGTTTTGCGCGGCGATTTCTTGTTCCCAAAGGTCGCAATAATGGCGTAACTTGCCGTAGTTTTCGTATTCGTGCGATTGGTTTTGCACGCGGATTTCGTTGAGCAAATCGCGCAAAAGCTCGGCGGGCTCAACTTCTGTGCCGTATAGCTGTTCGTCAAACGCCACGCCAACCAAATGCGCGTCTTCATCCATGCCGATAAGAATGTCTTCCATAAATTCAACCAATGGAATTTCTACGATTTCATAGTCTCGCCATTCGTCGTGTTGGCAGGATTGGGCATCTTCTAGGCTGTCCCAAAAGCAATACACGGCTTCGGGCTCGCCTAAGCTGTCGTCATACACTTCGGATGGGCATTCGGCGAAGTATTCTTCATCGTCTTGCAGGGTATATACGGTGCGATATTGCACCACTTGTTGCACGAAGGATTTATAGCGGGGGTCGTTTTCGGTTTCTTCTTTGGAGATTTTTGGGCTCATGATTGTGTACTTTATATGCGGCGATGTTGGGGCGCGGTGGACGAGATGCGAAAACCGTGCAGTCTGGCAACGGCACGGTGGTTATTCGCGTTTGAGATTATAGTAGGTTTCGCCTTGTTCAATGTAGCCCAGTTCGCTGCGGGCAAGTTCGGATAGCGCGTCGTAGCCGTTTTGTAAGTCGTCCACTTGGGCGCGCAGCATGGCGTTGTCGTGGCGGATGATGGCGTTTTCGTGTTTGATGTTTTCGGCTTGTTGTTGCATTTGCGCGTATTGGGTGCGCAAACCGCCGTTGTGTAGCCAGATTTTGTATTGCAAGCTCGCTAGGGTGAGCAGCAAGCCCCATGTTATCCATTTCATTGTTTTTATTCCATTTTGTGTTTTCAGGCTGCCTTTGGATGAGATAGGCAGCCTGAAAATAAAGCAGCAGCAGTATTTTCAGGCTGCCGATTGATGCTCAGCGATTATTTTTTCAATTGATAAAACGCTTTTTTGCCTGGGTAGTAAGCGGCAGAGCCCAGTTCTTCTTCAATGCGCAGCAATTGGTTGTATTTTGCCATGCGATCGGAGCGCGAAAGCGAACCTGTTTTGATTTGCATACAGTTGGTGGCAACGGCTAAATCGGCGATGGTGGAATCTTCGGTTTCGCCTGAGCGGTGGCTCATTACGCTGGTATAGCGATTGCGTTTTGCCAAGTCCACCGCCGCCAAGGTTTCGCTCAACGTGCCGATTTGGTTCACTTTCACCAACAGCGCGTTTGCCACGCCTTTTTCAATGCCTTCTGCCAAGATTTTGGGGTTGGTTACAAATAAATCGTCGCCCACCAATTGCACTTTGTCGCCCAGTTTTTCGGTAAGGTGTTTCCAGCCTGTCCAGTCGTTTTCATCCATGCCATCTTCAATGGAGATGATGGGATATTTGGCAACCAAATCGGCTAGATATTCGGCAAATTCTTCGCTGGTATAGGCTTTGCCTTCGGCTTCTAAATGGTATTTGCCGTCTTTGTAAAACTCGCTAGACGCGCAATCCATGGCAAACAATACATCTTCGCCTGCTTTGTAGCCTGCTTTTTCGGTGGCTTCCACCATCAGTTGCAAGGCTTCTTCGTGGCTGTTTAGGTTGGGCGCAAAGCCGCCTTCATCGCCAACGGTGGTGGGAAAGCCTTTGCTGTCGCACAGTTTTTTCAGTCTGTGGAAAATTTCTGCGCCGCAACGCAAGGCTTCGCGGAACGATTCTGCGCCCACGGGCATAATCATAAATTCTTGAATATTCAGGCTGTTGTTGGCGTGTTCGCCGCCGTTAATCACGTTCATCATGGGAACGGGCAATGCCATAGGCCCTGCGCCACCCAAGTAGCGATACAGTGGCAAACCTGCATCTTCGGCAGCTGCGCGCGCAACGGCGAGTGACACGGCGAGCGTGGCATTTGCGCCCAAATTGCCTTTGTTATCCGTGCCATCCAATTCCAGCATAATTTGGTCAATGTAAGCTTGCTCGGTGGCATCAATGCCGATAATGGCTTGGGCGATGTCATTGTTCACATGCTCAACCGCTTTGAGCACGCCTTTGCCCAAATAGCGAGATTTGTCGCCATCGCGCAATTCCAAGGCTTCTTTTTGACCTGTTGATGCGCCGCTGGGCACGGCTGCGCGCCCCATTACGCCGCTTTCTAGCAAGACATCGCATTCTACGGTTGGGTTGCCGCGCGAATCTAAAATCTCGCGGGCGAAAATATCTACGATTGCACTCATTGCGTTACTCCGTTGTTAGGTTGGGAAATGGATTTTGAGAAAAGTGAAACGGGCAAATTATAGCTTATTTTGGCTTGTCTCTGAATGCTTCTGCGCGCTTTCAGGCTGCATTATGGTAGAAAAAGGCTTTTGCTTGTTGATTGGCTCGTTTGCGCATTTTCTGTCGCTTTCTTTTTATCATTGCCATCGGCAAAGGCAGCCTGAAAACGCCTTGCAGCAGCATCCAGCCGCATTTTTGGCAGCCTGAAAGATTGCCTGAGCCGTTTCGCGTATAATTTCCACCCTTTTCTATTCACACCAAAGGCAGCCTGAAAATGCCCTTTATCCAATACCCCAACTCCCCTTTCAAACTCCACCAACCCTTCCCCCCCGCCGGCGACCAGCCCACAGCCATCGCAGGCTTATTGGAAGGCTTAAACGACGGTTTGTCGTTCCAAACCCTGCTCGGCGTAACCGGTTCGGGCAAAACCTACACCATGGCGAACGTC
>CAUSAW010000040.1:0-16335 GCA_963529725.1 uncultured Kingella sp.
CTTAAAGTGCTGCGTAGATGGTGTGGTATTTAGGGCTTATCTAGTACAGCCCCATCTGTTTTTCAGGCTGCCTTTTATTGTGCCAATGCCGTTAGGTTTCTCGCCAAACAGCAAAACAGGCAAATGCCAAAATCTAACCAATTAGGCTTGCTTGGCAAATTAGCGCAGTCATCTGAACTACAAGGCAGCCTGAAAACGCTTGGCAAGATAGTTTGATAACTTTGATGCTACGCCATGCGTATCACAAAAAAGCAGCCTGAAAAACGAAAAATCCATTTTCAGGCTGCCTTTCCATTAGCAAAAAGCATTAGCCACGCACGCGCTCAATCTTCGCGCCCACGCCGTTCAACTTCTCTTCAATATGCTCATAACCGCGGTCAAGATGGTAAATCCGATCCACCACCGTTTCGCCGCTGGCAACCAATCCCGCCAGCACCAAGCTCGCCGAAGCGCGCAAATCGGTTGCCATCACCGTTGCGCCCGACAGTTCGCGCACGCCTTTCACCAACGCCGTGTTGCCTTCCACTTCAATATCCGCGCCCATGCGGTTCAGCTCGGGAACGTGCATAAAGCGGTTTTCAAAAATGGTTTCGGTAACCTTGCCCACGCCTTCTGCCACCACGTTCATCGCCATAAATTGCGCCTGCATATCGGTGGGAAACGCGGGATGCACGGCAGTGCGGATGTTCACCGCTTTGGGGCGGTCGTTCATTTCAATCGCAATCCAATCGTCGCCCGTTTCAATAATCGCGCCCGCTTCGGTTAATTTGTCCAACACCGCTTCCATGGTTTTGGGCGCGGCGTGGCGCAGGGTTACTTTGCCACCTGTCATTGCCACCGCGCAAAGGAAAGTACCCGCTTCAATGCGGTCGGGGACAACGCTGTGCTCGCAGCCGTGCAATTCGTTCACGCCTTCCACCGTCATGGTTGCTGTGCCGATGCCGCTGATTTTCGCGCCCATTTTCACCAAGCATTCCGCCAAATCCACCACTTCTGGCTCAACCGCGCAGTTTTCCAAAACGGTTGTGCCTTGCGCCAGCGTTGCCGCCATCAGCAGATTTTCCGTGCCGCCCACGGTTACCACGTCCATCACCACGCGCGCGCCTTGCAATTTGCCCTGCGGCGCAACGGCTTTCACATAGCCGTGTTCAATGGTGATTTGCGCGCCCATTGCTTCCAAGCCTTTGAGATGCTGATCCACAGGACGCGCACCAATCGCGCAGCCGCCCGGTAGGCTCACTTCCGCCTTGCCAAAACGCGCCAGAGTAGGCCCCAGCACCAAAATGGACGCACGCATGGTACGCACCAAATCATACGGCGCGCAGGTGTTGTTGACCGTGCCGCCGTTGATTTCAAACTCGCTGATGTTGTCGGTTAAAACGCGTGCGCCCATGCCTTGCAGCAGCTTTTGCGTGGTTTTCACATCCGCCAGCATCGGCACGTTTTTCAGGCGCAGCGTGCCGTTAGTGAGCAAGCCTGCGCACATCAGCGGCAGCGCGGCGTTTTTTGCGCCTGATACGGTGATTTCGCCGTTGAGTTTGCCGTTGGCGGTGATTTTGAGTTTATCCATGGTGTGAGTTTTCCTGAGATGGGGGATTGAAAAATGGGCGCGATTATAGCTTAAAGCGGTTGTGTGAGTGGAGAAAAGGCAGCCTGAAATGGGGTTTTCAGGCTGCCTCTGCTTATTTGCGCAACTCTTTGGGCAACACAAACACCATATTCTCTTCCACCGTGTTGCCTTGTTCTACATTATCCAGCCCCCAATCCCTAATTTGTTGAATCACCTCTTGCACCAGCACCTCAGGCGCGCTCGCCCCTGCCGTTACGCCTGCCTTGTTTTTGCCGATAAACCAATCGCGCTCCAACAGCGAAGCGTTGTCCACCATATACGCTTCCACGCCGCGCTGCGTTGCCACTTCGCGCAAGCGATTGCTGTTAGACGAATTGGGCGAACCCACCACAATAATAATATCGCAATCGGCCGCCAAATCTTTCACCGCCGCTTGGCGATTGGTGGTGGCGTAGCAGATGTCTTCCTTGTGCGGATTTTTGATGTGCGGATAACGCGCATTCAGGGCGGCGATGATGTCTGCCGTTTCGTCCACCGACAGCGTGGTTTGGCTCACATACGCCAGTTTTTCGGGATTGGGCACCACAAGATTTGCCACATCGGCAACCGTTTGCACCAGCTGCATTTTGCCGCTGGGCAGTTGCCCCATCGTGCCTTC
This sequence comes from uncultured Kingella sp., assembly GCA_963529725.1. Classification (GTDB taxonomy): domain Bacteria; phylum Pseudomonadota; class Gammaproteobacteria; order Burkholderiales; family Neisseriaceae; genus Kingella_B. The sequence goes on from CAUSAW010000040.1 coordinate 2,229, forward strand.
CACTTCCACGTGCCCCGCGTGTCCAATCATAATAATTTGATAACCCTGCTCATCCAGCCGCGCCACTTCACGATGCACTTTGGTAACCAGCGGGCAAGTGGCATCAAACACGCGAAAACCGCGCTCGGCGGCTTCGGCTTGCACCGCTTTGGATACGCCATGCGCCGAGTAAATCAGCGTTGCGCCTGCGGGCACATCCGCCAAGTCGTCAATAAAAATCGCGCCTTTATCGCGCAAGCCGTCCACCACAAATTTGTTGTGCACGACTTCGTGGCGCACATAAATCGGCGCGCCAAATAGCTCCAACGCGCGTTCTACTATAGAAATGGCTCTGTCCACGCCAGCGCAGAAACCGCGCGGGTTGGCGAGCATAATGGTTTTTTGGGTCATGTTTTTGTTCTCTTGATGATTTGGGTTTGGTTTTGGGTTTTGGCGAAACTCGTTTTCAGGCTGCCATCAGATGGCGCAATAAGGCAGCCTGAAAATAGTGCTTGGGTTGTGAAGCTATTGGCGCGAAGTTTGCTAGAACGTGTTGCACTCGTTTTCAGGCTGCCTTTTTGTGCCGAATGCTGTCAATTGCCAGCAACACCGCGCCCACGCAGATAAAGCTGTCGGCAACATTAAACGCGGGGTAATAATGTTCGCCCCAATAAAACAGCAAAAAATCCACCACTTTTTCATGCACAAAGCGATCGATCACATTGCCAAACGCGCCGCCGATAATCATCGCCGCCGCCCAGTTGCCCAGCTTGCCAAATTCGTTTTTGGCGATGCCGTGCGCCAGATAGCCGCTGATTGCAAACGCCAGCACAATAAACAAATATTTTTGCGCCCCGCCCATGCCAGCAAGAAAGCTAAACGCTGCGCCAGGGTTGTACACCAGCGTTAGGTCAAAAAAATGCGGGATGATGTTGAGCCGCTCTTGGTATTCAAAGCGAGCGAGAATGGCGTATTTGCTGATTTGGTCAAGAATGATGGCGGCAATTACCACCAGCCAATAGGGTAGATATTTCATGGGTTTGCGTTGGGAAAAATAAAGCGGGGGATTGTACTGGATTTTCAGGCTGCCTTAAACATAGGTTCTTGCCAAACAAATGAAAAATCGGGATAATGCGCGGCTTCGTTCAATGTGGCGTAGGCAAAACCCCTACGCTCGCTTTTTTAAGGAAAAAACATGAAACCTGAAATTCATCCTGATTACCATGAAGTAAACGTTACTTGCTCTTGCGGCAACAAATTTGTAACCAAATCTACCATGGAAAAAGAAAACTTCAATATTGAGGTTTGCTCAAACTGCCATCCTTTCTACACTGGCAAACAAAAAATTGTGGACACTGCTGGTCGCGTGGATCGCTTCAATCAAAAATACGGCAATATGTTCAAACGTTCTATTTAATGTATTGCAGCAGAGGCAGCCTGAAAACGGGTTATTCGTTTTCAGGCTGCTTTTTTGTTGGTGTGTGGAATGGGTGCGGGGTGTTGTGTTGATGTTGAGGCGAATGTAAGGGGCAATATTGGTGTTTGGATTGAAATTTTAGTTTGAATAATGCGGTAGGCAGCCTGAAAGTCCAAAACTGGTTTTCAGGCTACCTTTCAGATAACACCAAAAGCAGCCTGAAAACCACAGCGCATAACGCGGAAACAATATTGTTGATGCGGATAAAACGGTGTCGGCTTTATTAAGTATTGTGATTAGAAAACGATAAAAGGCAGCCTGAAAACCGTTTGCGCGGCGTTCAGGCTGCTTGTGTTTGTCCGCTTTTCAGGCTGCCTTCCGCCGACCCGTCCGCGCAAAAAACACTGCCAGATAAACCAACAGCAGCACACCATTCACCGCCCCGTGGCGGTCTTCCGTATTTTTGGCGGCGGTAAAAGCGGCGGATACCGCAACCGGCCGGGCGGACTGAAACGCCAGCGCGGAGGCTTGGTGCGAAGCGGGCAGAATAAACAGCAGGCTGTTGGCGGCAACCGCCAGCGACACCGTCAGCAGCAACAGATGTTTTTTCCTGATTTCGGCAAGGCAGAGCAGCAGGCTGCCGCCGACCAGCAGCGCAATGCCGGGCAGGGTGGCGGTGGCGACAATGTTGTCCACAAAATAGCGCTGCCAGTAAAAGAACGCGCCATCCTGCACGCGCGCGCCCTGATTGAGCGCGGCAAAGGCCAGCGCGCTGCCGGCCAGTAGGTTGCCGCCGATAAAAAGCAGTACGCGGGCGGCTGTGTGGAAGTGGGGTTTCATATTCGGTCTCCGTTTACATCATGCGCTGCAAAATTTGTTCGCCTTTGCGCTGGTGGACAAGCGCCATGCCGACGTGTCCGACAATCAGCAACAGCAGGGCAAACGCCAACGCGCCGTGCGCAACGCCGAGCGGGGCTTGAAACTGCCGCGCCATGCCGCTGGCGGGCACGGCAAACATCAGCGCATACAGGGCAAGATGCCCCAGTTTCACTTTCAGGCTGCCTGCGGGGCGACGGCGCAGGTTGCGCAACGCCCAAACAAAACGTACTGCCGCAAGCAACAGCAGCAGCACGCCGGCGGCTTTGTGCGGCGCAATTAGGAATTTCAGGCTGCCGTTTAGATGCCACGCCAGTGCGCTGGTAAACATAAACGCATAGCAGGCAGCCATGCCCCAATGCAAAAAGCGGGTGAACGGGGCGTAACGGTGTAGGGTATCGGGTTTCATGGTTTCCTTCGCGTCTGGTGAAACCCACACAGAAATTTACGGCGTTGCTGCGCCTTGTCGTACTACTTGTACTGTCTGCGGCTTGCTGCCTTGTATCTTTCTGTGTGGGTTCACCATAGTAATTTGGAAACTAGTTTACAAATATGGAAATCAGTTGTCAAATTATTTGCGTGAAAAGCGCAACTATTTGACAACCGTTTTCCGCATTTTTTAAACTCACCGCCAAAAAATCATTTGGGAAACACAGCATGGACAATCAGTTAAACAGCGAAGCCCTCAGCCGCATCACCACCGAAATTTTCTACACCAATGGTTTACTGCTCGCGTGGGGCGACCGCTTTGCCGCCGATTTGGGATTAACCTCGGCGCGCTGGCAAATGCTCGGCGCGCTGGCACAAGCCGCCGAAGCGCAAACCTCGCCGCAACTGGGCGAGCGCATGGGCATGAGCCGTCAAGGCGCGCAAAAGCAGCTCAATCTGCTGCTGGCAGACGGTTTGGTCGCCGCCGCCGACAACCCTGCGCACAAACGCTCGCCGCTCTATTCGCTCACCGAACGCGGCGCGGCGGTGTTCGCCCAAGTGCGCCAACGCTGGCTGGCGCAGGCGGCACAATGGGCGCAGGATTTGAGCGCGGAAGAATTGGCGGTGGCGGAGAAGGTGTTGCTGGCGCTGGGGCAGCGGGTGAAGGCGGCGGGCTGACAACACGCTTGCGGCAAGGTTAATCAACACAAAGGCAGCCTGAAAACACGGAAAACCGTTTTCAGGCTGCCTTTTGACCATCCGCCATGCAAATCGCTCCCCACCCCAACGCAAAAAACTTCCCCATCGCCCCGCCACCCTTTAAACTCCCCCATCCACCACCCCATCAGGAGCCACCCATGAGCGCCGCACACCATCACCACAACCACGACCACAGCCATGTTCACACCTCCAACAAAAAAGCGTTGGCGGTATCTTTTGTCATCATCGCAGGCTATATGCTGGTGGAAATCATCGGCGGCTGGCTCACAGGCTCGCTGGCGCTGCTTTCGGATGCAGGGCATATGTTTTCCGATGCGCTGGCGCTGGGCTTGGCGCTGGCGGCGTTTAAATTTGGCGAAAAAGCCGTGAACGCCCGCCAAACCTTTGGCTACAAGCGGGCGGAGATTTTGTTTGCGCTGTTTAACGGACTCACGCTAATTGCCATCGCCGTGTTCATTATTATTGAAGCGGTGGAGCGCTTTAAGCAGCCGCCCGAAATCGCAGGCGCGGGGATGCTGGCGGTGAGCGTGCTGGGGCTGCTGGTGAACATGGTGGTAGCGTGGTATATGCTGCGCCACAGCGACACCGAAGGTAATCTCAACATGAAAAGCGCGTATTTGCACGTTCTCGGCGATTTGCTCGGCTCGCTGGGCGCGATTGTGGCGGCGTTGCTGCTGATGGCGTTTGGCTGGAAACTCGCCGACCCGATTGTGAGCCTGCTGGTGTCGCTGCTGATTGCACACAGCGGGCTGGGCGTGCTGAAAAACACCTTGCATATTTTGATGCAGGGTGCGCCCCAGCATATAGACCAAGCCGCGCTGGCGGACGAAATCCGCGCGGTGCCGCAGGTGCTGGGCGTACACGATTTGCATTTGTGGACGCTCACCAGCGATCGCCATCTGTTTTCCGCCCATCTGGTTTTGGATGGCACGATGACAGTTGGCGAAGCGCAAAGCGTGCGCCAAGCGGTGGAGCGGTTAATCCAAGCCAAAGGCATCGCGCACGTTACCTTGCAGCTGGATGCGCAAAACCATGAACACGACGAGAATTTGTATTGCAGCGATGCGGCAAGTAAAAGCCACGCGCACGAACACGCGCATCATCACGAGCATTAACGCGCAAACTCCGTTTTCAGGCTGCCTAATCCCAAGCCAAAAGGCAGCCTGAAAACGAGTAAACAACAAAAAAACGACTGGATTCATATTTCCCAGTCGTTTTTAATTTTGGCGACAGCATTGTATGAACATTATCACCGCACGGCGTGCAGAGTATTTTCAGGCTGCCCCGCCCACATACGGATTAAACTGCTTCTCATGCCCAATCGTGGTGGTGCGGGCATGGCCGGGGATAACCAGCGTGTCATCAGGCAGCCTGAAAAGTTTGTTGCGGATGTTGTCCAGCAAATCCTGATGATTGCCGCGCGGAAAATTGGTGCGTCCGATGCTCTCGTAAAACAACACATCGCCCGCAAGCAGCAGCTTGGCGGCGGCGCAGTAAAACACCACTTGCCCCGGAGTATGCCCAGGAATGTGCAACACTTGAAACGTGAATTGCCCAACGTTCAGCGTATCGCCATCGTGCAGCCAGCGCGTGGGCGCGAACACGGGGCAAACAGGAAAGCCGTAAGACGCGGTGGTTTCAGGCAGCGCATCCAGCAAAAATTGATCATCAGGATGCGGGCCGATAACGGGTACATTTTTCCGTTCCAACAGCATGGGTACGCCGCCTGCGTGGTCAAGATGCCCGTGCGTGAGCCAGATGGCGTTCAGTTTCAGGCTGCGTTTGTTCACTTCGGCGAGCAGATGTTCGGCATCGCCGCCCACGTCTACCAACACCGCATCGCGCGTTTCATCGTCCCACAGCAGCGAGCAGTTTTGGCGAAACGCGGTTACGGGCATGATTTGAATTTGCAATGCCATAAGTGCTCCTTAGGCAAGGGGATTTTTGCGCGGGCGGCCGCGGCGGCGGGGCAGGTTGGTGGTTTCGCTGGTGTTTTGCTGCGCAGCGGTGGGCGCAGCGGTTTTCAGGCTGCCTTGGGCGGCGTTGCTGCTGTTGCCATTGTTTGCATGATTGGTGGCATGGCTTTTGCCTGCGTTATTGCTGCCGCGCATCAGGTCAAAAAAGTCGGCATTGTTTTTGGTTTGCTTGATTTTATCCAGCAGAAACTCGGCGGCTTCCACATCGTCCATCGGATGAATCACGCGGCGCAGCATCCACATCCGTTGCAACTGGTCGGCGGGGACGATAAGTTCTTCGCGGCGCGTGCCCGATTTGTTGATGTTGATGGCTGGGAACACGCGCTTTTCCGCTAAGCGGCGGTCTAGGCTCAATTCCATGTTGCCCGTGCCTTTGAATTCTTCAAAAATCACATCGTCCATGCGGCTGCCTGTTTCCACCAACGCGGTGGCGATGATGGTGAGCGAGCCGCCTTCTTCTACATTGCGCGCCGCGCCAAAGAAGCGTTTGGGGCGATGCAGCGCGTGTGCATCCACGCCGCCTGTGAGCACTTTGCCCGACATCGGCACCACGGTGTTATACGCGCGAGCAAGGCGGGTGATGCTATCCAGCAGAATAATCACGTCTTTTTTGTGTTCCACCATGCGTTTGGCTTTTTCAATCACCATCTCGGCAACTTGCACATGGCGTTGCGCAGGCTCGTCAAAGGTGGATGCCACCACTTCGCCGCGCACCGAACGCAGCATTTCGGTTACTTCTTCGGGGCGCTCGTCAATCAGCAGCACAATCAGCTCGGCATCGGGATAATTGGCGGTGATGGCGTGGGCGATGTTTTGCAGCATCACGGTTTTGCCCGTTTTGGGCGGGGCAACCAGCAGGGCGCGCTGCCCGAAGCCGATGGGGGAAATCAGGTCGATAATCCGCCCCGTGATGTTTTCGGTGGATTGGTTGTCGCGCTCCAATTTGAGCTGGCGGTTGGGGAACAGCGGGGTGAGGTTTTCAAACAGAATTTTGTGGCGACTGCTTTCGGGATGGTCGCCGTTCACGCTATCTAGTCGCACCAGCGCGAAGTATTTTTCATCGTTTTTGGGCACGCGCACTGTGCCTTCAATGGTGTCGCCTGTGTGTAAATTAAAACGGCGAATTTGCTGCGGCGAAACGTAAATATCATCAGGATTGGCAAGATAGGATGTGGCGGCGTTGCGTAAAAAGCCGTAGCCATCGGGCAGCACTTCCAGCGTGCCTGAGCAGATAAATTCTTGCCCGCTTTGAATCAGCTCGCGCACAATTTGGAAAACAAGGTCTTGTTTTCGCAGGCGGTTTGCGCCTTCAATGCCCATTTTTTCGGCTTGGGCGATGAGTTCCGTTATGTGTTTGGTTTGGAGTTCGGTAACGTGCATGGTGTTTGGGATTGTTTGTGAAATCAATAGGAATAGGCAGCCTGAAAAATGGTTTGTTGTGCTGCCAAAAGGGTTGAATGGTTAAATGGGAAAAGTGCCTGATATGGCGTAAGAAATTTGAAACGCGCGGATTTTAGGGATGCGGCGGGGAATTGTCAAATAGGGTTGGTGTAAATAGATTGGCGTTTGGCGTTTTAACTTCGTTGAAGCCTTCGGCTTTCAGGCTGCCTAAAAATTTGTTGGGCGAGGTGGGTAAACAAAGGCGAAATATGTAGTAGAATGTAGTTGAAATAAACTTTCAGGCTGCCTGATGTGTGCTGTGTTGTAAATTACACGGCAGCCTGAAAAGGATGGAGAACGAATTATGTGGAAATTTTTGTTGATTGTGCTGGTGATTGGCGCGTGGCTGGCTTGGCTGCGCAACAACAGTATGTCGTCGGCGCGGTTTTTGTATGAGAGCGTGAAAAGCAATCCGAAAACGCATGAATGGCTGCGGCAAAATGTGTCGGGTAATCGAATGGATGATTTAGTGGCGGTGCGCCAGCGCTTTGGTTTGTCGTTGCGCTATGCCAATACGCTGTTGGATGAGTTTCAGGCGCGGCGGTAAGCGCAAAGCCCACAAAGGCAGCCTGAAATTGAATAACAATAAAAGGAAAACAAAATGAGTTTCTTGGATACTGAACAACAAAAACCCGAAGTCTTGGCGGTACGGCAAGCGGCGAAAACGCGCATTTTTGAAGTGCAGGAAGTGGATTTGCGTTTTGCCAACGGTGCGGAGCGCACTTATGAGCGTTTAACGCCATCGCGCAAGCCTGCGGTGATGGTGTTGCCGATTGAAAATGGCGAATTGATTATGGTGCGCGAGTATGCGGTAGGCCCTGAGCGCTATGAGTTAACCTGCGTGAAAGGGTTGATTGATGCGGGCGAAACGCCTGAGCAGGCTGCGCGGCGCGAGTTGCAAGAAGAAATCGGCTTAACGGCGGCAAAATTAACGCCGTTGCGCGCGTTGTATTCATCGCCTAGCCATATGTTTGGGCAGATGTTTGTGTTTGTGGCGCAAGATTTGCGCGCGTCCAAGCTGGATGGCGACGAGCCTGAGCCGTTGATTCCTGTGCGCATTCCATTGGTGCGCTTGGATGAGCTGATTGATGATGACGCGCTGGGCAATTCGCAAACTTTGTCGGCATTGATGTTGTTGCAGCGCAAGTTTCCTGAGCTTTTTCAGGCTGCCTGATTGATTGTTATGAATATGGAAGATGTCATGATGTTAAGCAAAATTAGTGAGATTTTGGATTCGTTGTCTAATGCGGAGCGCAAGGTGGCGGAATGCGCGCTGTCCGACCCCAAATGGTTTGTGCACGCGGCGGTGGCGGAGATTGCCGAGCGGGCGGAAGTGTCGCAGCCTACGGTGATTCGGTTTTGCCGCAGCTTGGGCTACAAGGGGCTGCCTGAATTTAAACTGGAACTTTCTGCCAGCATCAGCCACAATGGTTTGCCGTTTGTGCACGCCGAATTAAACACCGACGACAACATGGGCGATGTGATGGAAAAAGTGTTGGGCAACACCGCCGCTGCGTTGTTGGGCGCGCGGCGCACTTTGGATGAAAACGAGCTGGAAAACGCGATTGCCATGCTGTCGCACGCGCGGCGCATTGAGTTTTATGGCATGGGCAATTCGGGCATTGTGGCGCAGGATGCGCAGCATAAATTTTTCCGCTTTGGCGTGTCCACGGTGGCGTATTCGGATACGCATATTCAGCTGATGGCGGCGGCGGTTTTAACGGCGCAGGATGTGTTGGTGGTGGTTTCCAATTCTGGCTCGTCGATTGAGCTTTTGGATGCGGTGAGCATTGCCAAGGAAAACGGCGCGAAGGTGATTGTGATTACCCGCGCGGGCAGCCCGCTGGCACAGCTTGCCGATTGCGTGCTGGCATTGACGGTGCAGGAAGACGCGCATCGCTATTCGCCGATGGTGTCGCGCTCGTTGCAATTGGCGGTGATTGACATCTTGGCGATTGGGCTGGCGTTGCGCTTGGGCGAAACGGCTTCGTTGCAGCTGGAAAAAGGCAAGCGCAGCATTTTGAGCCACCGCATGAGCGATTGATGCGCCAAAATGGTTTTCAGGCTGCCTTTGTTGATGACGCATAGGCAGCCTGAAAATGATGAATAACGATGTAAACACACAAGGCAGCATTTTCAGGCTGCCTTTTTTGCTCTAATTGTCTGCCCAATTTCGCCCCCAAACGCAGCCTGAAAATCACTATAATTCCATCTCCAAATCAACCCAGCAAAGGAAAACGACATGACTACCCCTGCCAACCTGCCCGCATGGCAAGCGCTGCAAAACGACTACGAACAAACCAAAAACATCCAAATGCGCGACCAATTTGCCCAAGACCCCGACCGCGCCAATCGCTATTGGCTGGAAGTAGGCGGCTTGGCGGTGGATTTTTCCAAAAACCGCATCAACGACCAAATCATCGCCAATCTGGTTGCTCTTGCCGAGCAAGCGGGGCTGCCCGAGCGCATGAAGCAAATGTATAGCGGCGAAAAAATCAACGAAACCGAAAACCGCGCCGTGTTGCACATCGCCCTGCGCAACCGCAGCAACACGCCGATTATGGTGGATGGCAAAGATGTGATGCCCGAAGTGAACCACGTTTTGCGCCGCATGGGCGATTTCACCCACGCCGTGCGCAGCGGCGAGTGGCTGGGCTATACCAACCAAGTGATCACCGATGTAGTCAATATCGGCATTGGTGGCTCAGATTTAGGGCCGTTGATGATGTGTTCCGCGCTGAAAAACTTTGGGCATCCGCGTCTGAATATGCACTTTATTTCCAATGTGGACGGCGCGCAAATGCGCGATGTGTTGGAAAAAGTGCACCCCGAAACCACGCTGTTTATCGTTGCATCCAAAACCTTCACCACCCAAGAAACCATCACCAACGCCCACACCGCGCGCGATTGGTTTTTGCAAGCCGCCAGCGAGCAAGACATCGCCAAGCATTTTGTCGCCGTTTCCACCAACCAAAAAGCCGTTGCCGAATTTGGCATAGACACCGAACACATGTTTGAATTTTGGGACTGGGTGGGCGGACGATACAGCTTGTGGTCTGCCATTGGCTTGCCGATTATGCTGTATTTGGGCGAAGAAAATTTCATTGAGCTGCTGGAAGGCGCGCATTTGATGGATCAGCATTTTCTCAACGCGCCCTTGTCGCAAAACCTGCCCGCGCTGATGGGGCTGCTGGGCATTTGGTACATCAATTTCTACGGCGGCGGCAGCCATGTTATCGCGCCTTACGACCAACGCCTGCACCGCCTGCCCAAATACATCCAACAGCTAGACATGGAATCCAACGGCAAGCAAGTGCAAATGGACGGCACGCCCGTTGCCACCGACACAGGCCCGATTATCTGGGGCGAAACAGGCATCAACGGGCAACACGCGTTTTTCCAATTGCTGCACCAAGGCACGCACATCACGCCGATTGACCTAATCGCCAGCCTAGAAAAACGCAGCAATCTCCCCGGCCATCATGAAATTTTGTTGAGCAACGTTTTTGCCCAAGCCGAAGCCTTTATGCGCGGCAAAACGCCCGCCGAAGCTCGCGCCGAATTGCAAGCACAAGGCGCGCCAGCAGAGCGCATTGAAGCGCTGGTGCCACACAAAACATTCAGCGGCAACCGCCCCACCAACGTTATCCTGCTAGACAAAATCACCCCGCGCAACATGGGCAGCCTGCTTGCCATGTATGAACACAAAGTTTTCACCCAAGGCGTGATTTGGGGCATCAACAGCTTTGACCAATGGGGCGTGGAGCTAGGCAAACAGCTTGCCAAAACCATTCTCGCCGAGCTAACAGGCGCGATAGACCCGCAGCCGCACGACGCTTCCACCAGCAAACTGGTGCGCTTGTATCGCCGCGCCAACTGCGAAACAGACGGCACTTGCGCGCTGTTTGAATAAGCCTTTGTTGCAAACAAAGCGGCAGCCTGAAAACGTGTTTTACGCGTTTTCAGGCTGCCGACAATGTTTTCAGGCTGCCGACAATGTTTTCAGGCTGCCGACAATGTTTTCAGGCTGCCCCAATCATCATCAAGGCAGCCTGAAAATCCATCAACCCGTAAGCTGTTTGCTAATCAGCTTTTTCAGCGGCGGCAAATTATTGCTCACGCGCAATAACGCCCCGCGCAACAATTTCGCAGGCGCGCTGTCGTTGGTAAAGAACGACACCATCGCATTGGTTCCGTGATACAGCGGGCGCGTGTGCAACTGATGCTTCACGTTATACATCTCCAACACATCTTTGGATGCAATATCTTTGCCCTTAGCATCCGCCTGCAATACCAATTTCGCCAAAATTTCCGTGCTTTCCAAGCCCAAATTCCAGCCATGCGCGGTAACGGGATGCATCCCCACCGCCGCATCGCCCACCAACGCGCAACGCGTGCCCACAAACGTGCTCGCGTGCGCCCCCACCAGCGGATAATGATGCACCGTGCCCGCAATTTCCATCTCACCCAAGCGGCCGTTCAACATTTTTTGCGCCTCCGCCGTCAAATCTTCGGGCGACAAATCCAATAATTCATGCGCCTTAGTATTCGTAATCGTGATCACACAATTGGTCAAATGCTCTTCCAGCGGCAGTAACGCCAACGTGCGCCCGTAAAAGAAACACTCGCTCGCCGTATGCTGATTAGAAATCGTGTGCTTGGTGCGGAACACAATCACCGTGCGCCCAAAATCGTGCATATCCGCCGCAATGCCCAGCTGGCGACGCGTTTGCGAAAAACGACTGTCCGCCGCAATCAACAAGCGCGCCGTAATCGTATCGCCATTTTCCAGCTCAACCAGCGCACGGTTCTCGTTCGTCTCCACGCTTTTCACGCCCACGCCACAACGCAGTTCCACATTGGCACACTCCGCCACTTCTTCATACGCCGCGCGGCGAATATTGTGATTAGAAATCAAATTGCCCAAGCGATCCGTCTCGCCGCCACGCGCCTTATTTGGCTGCGGAAAATGCAGCGTGTAATCGCTCGTGCCATTAAACACCTTCGCATCGCGCAAACGATAAATCTCATTTTCAGGAATCCGCTGCCACATCCCCAAGCGCTGCATAATCTCGCAAGACAAATGCGTCAGCGCAATCTCTCGCCCGTCATACGGCGGATTTTGCAACGTTTCCAACGGTGCTTTCTCAATAATCGTTACCCGCAAACGGCTATCTTTCAACTGGCGCGCAAATGCCAAACCAGCAGGGCCCGCGCCCACAACAACAATATCAGTATCCATAACATTTCCTTTACAAAAAATAGGGCAGATAAACACGCCCATTATTAAAGCAGCCTGAAAACACAGCAGCCAACGTTTGCTCAAAAAGCCTTTTCAGGCTGCCGCGCACCATGTGCTCCAAAAAAAACCTATTGTACTATTTAAAATAAACAATCGCTAATGCAGCCTGAAAAATACTTGCACGCGCAGTCGCTCCATATTGTAACCAAAAAACAGCCCAACCTTATGCGCCGATAACCACGCATCATTCATCAAAGCAAACCATCTCGGCAAACAATCAAACATCCAACGCAGCCTGAAAACAAATTTACGCTTGAAAAACATAAACATTTTATTGGAAAGCGCAGATAAATATGATATAGTGCGCGACTTGGCATTCGTGCCAAGTAATTTTTTGTCCATTCAAGATTGCTCAATCGTAAGTAATCCCTTTGTTAAACAAGGAAATAATCATGGCTTTAGGTCTGGTTGGACGCAAAGTAGGTATGACCCGCGTATTTACAGAACAAGGTGCATCTGTTCCTGTAACCGTGTTGGAAATGTCTGCTAACCGCGTTACCCAAGTAAAATCCAAAGAAGTGGATGGCTATTCAGCCGTTCAAGTTACCTTTGGTGAGAAAAAAGCAAATCATGTAAACAAAGCAGAAGCTGGACACTTTGCAAAAGCAGGTGTTGAAGCAGGTCGCGGTTTGCACGAATTTGTTGTTTCTGAAGAAAAAGCAGCTGAATTGAAAGCTGGCGATGTGATCACTGTATCTTTGTTTGAAGCAGGTCAATTGGTTGATGTAACAGGCACATCCAAAGGTAAAGGCTTCTCTGGTACGATTAAACGCCACAATTTCGGCGCGCAACGCACCTCTCACGGTAACTCACGTTCGCACCGTGTTCCTGGTTCTATCGGTATGGCACAAGACCCTGGTCGCGTGTTCCCTGGTAAGCGCATGGCTGGTCAGTATGGTAATACTAAATCTACCGTGCAGCATTTGGAAATTGTACGCGTAGATGCAGAGCGCAATTTGTTGTTGGTTAAAGGCGCCGTTCCTGGTGCGGTAAACAGCAATGTTGTGGTTCGCCATAGCGTTAAGAAAGCAGGTGCGTAATGGAATTAAAATTAATTGATGCAAAGGGTCAAGTTTCAGGCAGTGTTAATGCTTCTGATGCTTTGTTTGCCCGTGAATATAATGAGGCATTGGTTCATCAATTGGTGGTTGCATTCTTGGCAAACGCCCGTTCTGGTAATCGTGCTCAAAAAACACGCGCAGAAGTTAAACACTCCACCAAAAAACCATGGCGTCAAAAAGGTACAGGTCGTGCTCGTTCTGGTATGACTTCGTCTCCATTGTGGCGTAAAGGTGGTCGTGCATTCCCTAACAGACCTGATGAAAACTTCACTCAAAAAGTAAACCGCAAAATGTATCGTGCTGGTATGGCAACTATTTTGTCTCAACTGGTTCGTGATGAGCGTTTATTTGTGATTGAAAACTTGTCTGCTGCAACGCCTAAAACCAAAGAATTTGCTGAGCAAGTGAAAAATTTGGGCATGGAACAAGTGTTGTTTGTTACCAAACAGCTAGACGAAAATGTATATCTGTCTTCACGCAATTTGCCTAATGTATTGGTGCTAGAAGCAACACAAGTTGATCCATATAGCTTGTTGCGCTACAAAAAAGTAGTTATCACAAAAGAAGCGGTTGCGCAGTTAGAGGAGCAATGGGTATGAATCAACAACGTTTAATGAAAGTGATTTTGGCTCCTGTTGTAACTGAAAAAAGCAACTTGGTTGCCGAAAAACGCAATCAAATGGTTTTTAAAGTGTTGAAAGATGCAACTAAAACCGAAATCAAAGCAGCCGTTGAATTGCTATTTAATGTGAAAGTTGCTTCTGTAACGACTACTTGTACAAAAGGCAAAGTAAAACGCTTTGGTCGTACATTAGGTCGTCGCAGCGATGTAAAAAAAGCCTATATCAGCTTGGTGGCTGGTCAAGAGCTGGACTTAGAAGTTGCGGCAGCTGCTGCAGATAAGGAA
>CAUSAW010000041.1:0-16286 GCA_963529725.1 uncultured Kingella sp.
CGAGCATGATGGGCGTGCCGTGCGTGTCGTCGGCGCAGCAGTAGTAGCATTCGTGTCCGCGCGATTTTTGAAAGCGCACCCAGATGTCGGTTTGGATGTGTTCCACCATGTGCCCCAGATGAATAGCGCCGTTGGCATAGGGCAAGGCGGAAGTTACGAGGATTTTGCGTTTTGAAGTCATGATTTTGCGTTTCTTGGGTTGTGGATTGGGAAAAGGGATGAATTATAACGAATTGCGGGTCGCTGCGCCCTGCCCTTTTTATCCGACTGCGGGGAAATGCTACAATGCGCGCTTTGATTTGTTTGGCTGTTTAACCACGAAAGGGGTTTAAGATGAAAATTTGGTTTTTACCTTTATTCACTGCGATGGCGTTGTCGGCTTGTGCGGGCACGGATAATCCGAAAAAATCGGCGATGCACGATGAGCAAGCGGTCGGCATGGCAAATCCTGCTTCGGTGTTCTGCGAGCAGCAAGGCGGCAAGTCGGTTAACCGCAAGGATAAGGATGGCAACGAATATGGCGTGTGCGTGTTCCCCGATGGCAAGGAAGTGGATGAATGGGAATACTTCCGCGCGCATAATAAATAATGCACATCATGCCAAAGGCAGCCTGAAAACGTGTTTTGCTCGTTTTCAGGCTGCCTTTTTGTTGGCAAGCATCAAGCTTGCTTTTTCAGGCTGCATCAATGCGCTCGGCTGGCAAGCCGCAGAATGTGGCATAATCGGGCTATTGTTTACCAAGGAGTCAAACCATGTCGCTTTCTATTGCTAACTATCTGTTATACATCGGCTATATGCTCGCCAGCGTGGCGATGGCAGTGCTGTTTTCGCTCACTTATTTGCTGATTACGCCTGCGCGCGAGCTGCATTTGATTAAGCAAGGCAATGTGGCGTGCGCTTTGTCGTTTGGCGGCGCGTTGCTGGGCTTTTGCTTGGCGCTGGCTTCGGCGATGACGCATAGCTTGAATATTTTGGATTTTATTTTGTGGAGCGCGGGCGCGGCGATTGTGCAGATTGGCACGTATTTCGCTGCTACGCGACTGGTGCCCGATGCTTCACGCGAATTGCAGCAGAATAATATTGCCGTGGGCGTGTTGTTTTGCGCGTTGTCGTTGGCCATCGGCGTGTTGAACGCCGCGTGTTTGGTGGATGGCTAACCATGCGGGGCAGCCTGAAAACGAGCGAAGCGCGTTTCAGCAAAGCGAAAACGTGGCTCAACGCCCTGTTGTTGCCGCATATCGCAACACTGGTGCTGTTTATGCTGGTTGTGGGTGCGGCGTTTTTAAAATTGCGCGCCGATTTGTCACTTGAACTGCTGCTTGCGCCCGTGCTGCTGTGGCTGATGGGCGGCACAATCGGCTGGTTTGCCTACTTGCCCCATCTTGCCGAGTGGACAGACTTGATTGCGCCCACCACGGTTGTGCTGCTCATCATCGCCGCCTGCCTGTTTTCAGGCTGCCGCAAACGGCATGGCAACAGCGGCAAATGGCTGGTTTCGCTGGCGCTTTGGCTGTGGTTTGCTTATGGCTTTGTGTTGCTGGGGGCGCAGTATTAACAACGCCATTAGGCAGCCTGAAAATATCCACATCGCTTGGCGCTAGCGCAACCGAAAGCGTGGTGCGCGGCAAGACGCGCGCTCTGGCAAAACCGCTTTTCAGGCTGCCTTGTGCGCCGCAAATTCTTTTTACAGATTAACAGCTTCCGCTTAAAATCTGCCCTGCAAAATCTGCTCCAACCCCCCAACCAAAGGAAAAACCATGATTATGAACTTTATCCGCAAGCAGTTTATTGATGTTATCCAATGGGAAAGCCCCGATGAACACACGCTGGTGTGGCGTTTTCCCATTGCCGACCAAGAGATTCAAAACGGCGCAAGCCTAACCGTGCGCGAAAGCCAAATGGCGTTGTTTGTGGACGAAGGCAAAACCGCCGATGTGTTTTCCGCAGGTCGCTACACGCTCAACACGCAAACGCTGCCCGTTTTAACCAACCTGAAAAACTGGGACAAGCTGTTCCAATCGCCCTTTAAATCGGATGTTTACTTTTTCAACACGCGCCAGCAAATTGGCAAACGCTGGGGCACAGCGCAGCCTGTAACCGTGCGCGATGCCGATTTTGGCGTGGTGCAACTGCGCTCGTTTGGCATGTATTCCTACCGCATCGCCGACCCCGCGCAGTTTTTCAAAGAAATCTCGGGCGTGGTGGAAAGCTATTCGGGTGAGCAGCTTGAAGCCCAGCTCAAAAACATCGCCATGACCCAGCTTGCCGCCGCCTTTGGCACATCGGGCGTGCCGTTTTTGGACATGGCAGCAAACCAAGTTTTGCTGTCGCAAAAAATGACCGAATTGCTCAAACCCGAGTTCGCCAAACTGGGCTTGGCGTTGGAAAACTTTACCGTGGAAAGCATCACGCTGCCTGAAAACGTGCAACAAGCGTTGGATGCACGCATGAGCATGAATGTCATCGGCGATATGTCGCGCTACACGCAATACCAAACCGCCACCGCCATCCCGATGGCAGCGCAAAACGAAGGCGGCATGGCAGGCATGGGCGTGGGCATGGGCGCAGGCGTGGCATTTGGGCAAGCGATGGCGGGTGCAATGGCAGGCGCGCAACCGCAAGCCGTGTCGCCTGCCGCCGCGCAAGACCATCAAGCCAAGCTCACGCAGCTTAAAACCATGCTAGATAACGGCTTGATTTCGCAGGCGGATTACGATTCTGCCAAAGCGGAAGTGTTAAAACAGCTAATTGGCTAAGCAATCGGCAGCCTGAAAACGGATTGAGCGCAGGTTTTCGCCGCGCCCGTTTTCAGGCTGCCACAACCGCTGATGCAGCCTGAAAACACGTTTGATTTTCCCTTTTCCCACCCGTAAACCTAAGGAACCATCATGAACAAAATCGCATCCGCTCTCATCGCCGCCGCCTGCTTGGCAAGCGCAATCGCCGGCGCGCACGGCAACCAACCCGCTGCCAACGAACCGAGCAAACCCCCCGTTGACCGCAGCGTGCAGGTGTACAAAAAAGCCGAAATGCAAACTTGGAACCGCAGCAAAGCCGCAGGCGGCGAAGGCGAATTGCTCGGCAAATTTGCCTACACGCGCCATCAAACGAGCGAGCAAGACGCCATCCGCGAAATCGGCTGGCTCACGCTGCCCGCAGGCGCATCCATCGGCTTGCACAAACACGAAAACAACGAAGACGTGTATTTAATCGTTGAAGGCAAAGGCACGTTTGTGGACGGCAATGGCAACGAAACGCCCGTTGCCGCAGGCGATGTAACCATTGCGCGCCCTGGGCAATCGCACGCGCTGAAAAACACCAGCAAAAAACCGCTCGTGTTCATCAACTTTATTGGGCAACTGCCCAGCCAAGCCGCGCCTAAATAAGGCAGCCTGAAAATGCAAAACCGTTTGGTGGAGAGCCGAACGGTTTTTTTGTTGTGGGAATTGGGGTTCAGGCTGGTTTGGGGTTTATGCCACAACCTCTCCCAAAAAGGCAGCCTGAAAGTGAAAAACCCCTTTTCAGGCTGCTTTTAACCATACAAACAACAGCAGCATGAAATGGAACGGCGACGACTCGTCGCCAAAAGGCAGTCTGTCCCAAAAAGTATCCTGAAATGCCGTTTCATTTTGGTTCCCAAACCGCCCCACCCGCTAACTCCGCGCCAAAACTATGCGATAATCCGACCCATCTGTTCAAACATTCAACCGCCGTTTTCAGGCTGCCCCATCCCCAGCGAAGGCAGCCGGAAAATTATTTTAAAAACAAGGCCCACCATGATTACCCACCCCAATTTCAACCCCGTCGCCCTGCAACTGGGCCCGCTCGCCATCCGTTGGTATGCCCTGAGCTACATCGTCGCCTTTGCCCTGTTTATGTGGCTTGGGCAGCGACGCATCAAGCAAGGCAACACCGTGTTCACCAATCAAATGCTGGACGATTTGCTCACCTACGGCGTACTCGGCGTGATTCTCGGCGGGCGCATCGGCTATATTTTGTTTTACAACCTGAGCGAATACCTTGCCCATCCGCTCAATATGCTCAAAGTGTGGGAAGGCGGCATGTCGTTTCACGGCGGCTTTTTGGGCGTGCTCTTTGCTATGTGGTTGTTTGCCAAGCGACGCGGCTTGCGCTTTTGGCAAGTGATGGACTTCGTCGCCCCGCTGGTGCCGACAGGCTTGGCATCGGGGCGCATTGGCAACTTTATCAACGGCGAGCTTTGGGGGCGCGTAACCAACCCCAGCCATTTTTGGGCGATGGGCTTTCCGCAAGCCGCCGAAGCCGACCTGCCGCTTGCCATGCAAAATCCGCAATACGCCGAGTGGCTGGCGCAATACGGCAGCCTGCCGCGCCACCCTTCTCAGCTGTACCAATTTGCGCTGGAAGGCATCGCGCTGTTTGTGATTGTGTGGCTGTTTTCCAAGAAAAAACGCCCCGAAGGGCAAGTGGCGATGGTGTTTTTGGGTGGCTACGGCGTGTTCCGCTTTATCGCTGAATACGCGCGCCAGCCCGATGCCCAGCTGGGCTTGCTCACGGGCGGGATGTCTATGGGGCAATGGCTGAGCCTGCCGATGATTGTGTTGGGCATAATCGGCTTTGTGTATTTTGGCAAACGCCCTGCTGCTCATAACCGCGCTTAATCCATTTTCAGGCTGCCTATCCCCCAAAAGGCAGCCTGAAAATCCATCCACGAAAGCCAAGCATGCTCTACGAATTCCACCTAACCACCCATCCGCTATCCGCAGCCGAAAGCGAAGCCTTCGCCGACTGCTGCCGGCAACTCGGCGGCAAAGCCGTGCTGATTGCCCTGCCACACGGCGCGCACACCCAGCAGCCGATGCTGTCGTTTGTTTGCGATGAAAACACTTGGGCGGCGGCGCGGCAACGCATGGCGCGGCTTGCCGATGCGCTGGCGGTGCACGGCTTTCCCATAGTCCGCCAAAAAGCCGAAATCCCTGCCGACTGCGCCGCCGCCTTTTATTGCACCCATCCCCAGCACCCCGCAGGCTATTTTGAATGGCACGGCAAAATCTGCTGCGATAACAAGCAAATCCCCGCCTACCAAGCCCTGTGTGCCCAACACGACGCCCGCCTTTCCGCCAACACCCTGCATGGACAATCGGGCAAACGCTTTCTCACCCTGCGCGTGCACGGCGATTGCAGCGGCCACCAAGCCTTCCAGCAAAAAATCGCCCGCCTGATTGCCGATTTACCCTTTTCAGGCTGCCTGTTGAAGCAACACCACGAATATTGCGTGTACGACAGCCGCATCGCGCTGGACGCAGGCTGGATATAGCCGCGCAGCGTCATTTGGTTTGCAGCGCCTTTGTGAACAAGCGCCCAAAGGCAGCCTGAAAGCGGGTTTGCAGGCTTCTGCGAAGTAAAAACCAAAGGCAGCAACACCCACCCGTCAATCAATCCAATCCCCAAAGGAACCCCATGTCCCTCATCCAAGCCTACCGCCAAGCCTATCCCCAAGCCGATGATTATGAGTTAAAACGAATCATCGCCTGCGATGCCTTTATGCGCCGCGCCGCCCGCCTGCCGCATCCGCTCATCCTCAAAGGCAGCTACCTCACGCGCCAATATTTTCCCAACCCCGCCCAGCGCCTGTTTGCCGATTTGGATTTCGTGCTGCAACCGCATTACGACGACCCCCACGCCGCCGCTGAACTGCTCACCCAATGGATGCAGGCCGTAACCACGCTCCACTACCCCGACGACGGCGTGCAGTTCGTCCCCTTTGCCGAAAACGTATTTTGGGACAACGTGGATTACGCCATGGCAGACGACTTCCCCACTGTAAACACCGATTTTGACTGCCGCATCGAAGGCTGGGAGTGCGATGGCAATGTGGACGTTTCGCTCAACCTAGACATTGCCCATCCGCACCCCCTCGCCTTTGCCACGCCCATAGACCGCTTCACCATGCCACTCACCACGCCCCTGCACTACCAAATCGCCTGGAAGCTGCACCAAACCATTGTGCGCCCGCGTTTTAAAGACCTATACGATTTAAGCCAGCTCGCCCCCACCATCGGCAGCCTGAAAAACAGCGCCGCCAAAACCATCCGCGACACCCTAGCCGTGCTCGCCGACGAATGCCGCCGCGACCGCATCAAACCCCAGCGCATACTGGATTTGTTTGACTACGACTACAAAAAAACATTCAGCGGCATCCCTGCCAACGACATATGGAAATACGAACAATGGCGCAGCATCAGCCACATCTGCCCCGACCTGCCCGCCACACCCCAAGCCACATTTGAACAATACGCCCAAGCCATGCACGATGCAGGGTTTACCCGCAAAAACGTGGAAAAACTATTGGGCTGAACGGCGCAAAGGCAGCCTGAAACGGCAAAATCCGCTTTTCAGGCTGCCTTTTAGCAGTTTGACTATCCATACAAGCAAGCGCAGACAAACCCATTTTCAGGCAGCCAGAAACCCCACTTCCCCACCAAAACAAGGAGTAATCCATGCAACAAACTCTCCGCTACACCGACCCCAAATCCGACAAATTCTGGCGCATAGAAACGCAGGGCAGCCAATTCGTCGTGAACTACGGCAAATACGGCACCAACGGACGCTACGAAATCAAGGAATTTGACAGCCCCGAAGCATGCGAAAAACAAGCGCAAAAGCTTGCCGCCGCCAAGCAGAAAAAAGGCTACGCCCCCGCCGATCTACCCGCCGGCCACCTCTATTTTGACGACGAAGAATACGGACTCAACCCGCTCACCAGCCACCCCGTCTTCCGCCGATATTTCGCCGACGAAGCCGTCTATTACAGCGAATGCGACGAAGAAACCGCCTTCGGCAGCGACGATGGCGCAGACACCCTTTACAGCCTGCAAGAAGCCTTCCGCAAAGCCCGCCCCGCGCTGCAAGACTTTATCCGCCATGTGATTGAAGGCGAATGGGGCTTCCCCTGCCTGCCGCCCGTTGCAGGTCAAAGCGATTCCGACTTAAAAGCCCAAGCCGAGCAAGAAACCGACGGCTTGGAAGGCGCGCACTACCTGCTCGCCCACGACCGCGCCACCCTCGCCACCATACTCGGCGCCATCAAAATCAGCGGACGCGTGGACAGCCGCGCCGACATCACCGCCGCGCTTGCCGCCGCCGAACGCATCGACCGTCTCGCGCAACTGCTGCAATGGGCAGACGCGCCTTCCATAACCCTCGCCCAAATCCGCCAAGATTTAACCCGCTTTGCCGAAGAGACGGGCTTGGAATAAACGGCAAAAAGGCAGCCTGAAAAGCCAAGTTCTGCTTTTCAGGCTGCCTTAGCCATACCATCCACAGCATCATGGAACGGCGACGGCTCGTCGCCACATGGCAGATTGCACAGCACTGGCTGAACAGAACAGCGCTTTGTCGGCGAGCCGCCGACGCTCCATTTCGCCCAAAGATAAAGGCAGCCTGAAACGCCAAATTCTACTTTTCAGGCTGCCTTTGCTTTACTGCGCGATCCCCATTTTCGCCATTTCCTTTTCCACCCAAGCCATGGTTTCGCCAAAGGCGGGGCGGGCGGTGTGGCGGGCGATGTAGGCATCAAACACATCGCAGGCGATGCCTTCCACGGGCTTCACACGGGTGAACTGCGTCAGCAGCATGGTGTAGTAGAGGTCCAGCGCGGAAAATTGGTTGCCAACGATAAATTCATGCTGCGCCAGATGTTTGCGCAATGCGCCGAAGGCGGTGTCCAAATCGCCGTAGCCGATGCCTTTGCGCCGTTGTTCATCGCTGGGGACTTGGAATAGACGGTCAAACGCGGCGTATTCCAAATGGATGGCGAAGCAGAGCCAGCGGTAGTATTCGCCGCGCGCTAGGCTGCCTGCGGCGGGAATCAAGCCGCGCTCGGGGAACTGCTCGGCAAGGAAGGTGAGGATGGCGGCAGCTTCGGTGATAACTGCATCGCCTGCTTTGAGCGCGGGCACTTTGCCCATCGGGTTGATGGCGAGATAGTCGGCGGACTTCACGGCGAGGTGGTTGGCGGATTGCGTTGCGTCGCCGTAGGAAAGCAGCACGGTATCAAACGTTGCGCCGCATTCTTTGAGCATCCATACCACGCTCATGCCGCGCGATTTTGGGTGGGTGTAGAGAGGGTGAGCTGAGTCATTTTCAGGCTGCCTTTCGGTGGGTTGGAAAAGGGGGAATGATACATGAAGGAATTGTCAGATTGTGGCAACAGTGTGCGAAGGCAGCCTGAAAAACGGAATCTGGCTTTCAGACTGCCTGTTTAATGCGGCGGGCTGTGGCGGATTTTTTAGATGATTATTGATAAACAATAAAAGGCAGCCTGAAATCACCAGTTTGCATTAAACAAAACAAATCCCAAAAAAAACAGCCGTTCATCCCAAACGGCTGTTTCTCATAGCTGGCAAACGCCCATCAATCCTCGCCCCAAACCTCGGCGGCGATTTCTTCCACCAGCTTCACTTTCGCCCATTGCTGCGCTTCGGTCATGATATTGCCCTCTTCGGTGGAAGCGAAACCGCATTGCGGCGACAGCGCCAGTTGTTCCAATGGCACGATTTTTGCCGCTTCGGCGATGCGTGCTTTGACGGCAGCTTTGTCTTCCAGCTCGGGGAATTTGGATGTAATCAAGCCCAGCACGATGCGTCCTTTGTGTGGGTTATCGTTGAAGTATTTGAGCGGTTCAAAGCCGCCTGCGCGGTCGGTGTCGTATTCCAAAAAATAGCCGTCGTAGGCGGTTTGCCCGAATAGCTCGGGGGCAACGGGGTCGTATGCGCCGCTGAGCAGGTAGGATGATTTATAGTTGCCACGGCAAACGTGGGTGGTGATGGTCATATCGGCGGGTTTGTCTGCCAGGATGGCTTGGATGTTTTCCAGCGCAATTTTTTTGCTGCCTTCAAAATCAAAGTCTTCTTTGCCGTAGTTGTTGCACAGCGTGCCCCAGTACACATCGTCAATTTGCAAATAGCGGCAGCCTGCGTTGTAAAACGCGCGGATGGCATCTTTATAGGCTTGGCGCACGTCTGCGGCAAAGGCTTGTTTGCTTGCGTACACGCCTGTGTCCCAGATAAAGGGATACATCAGTTGGTTGGGGCTGGGGATGGTGTATTTAACGATGCCGCGATCGCCGACAATTTTGGCAAGCGATTGATAATGCTGGATAAAGGGGTGGTTTTCGTTCCATGATACTTTGCCGCAGCAGCGCGTGTTGTATTTGCGAACTTCGGTGTTTTTAAAGGCATAGGCTTGCTCGGGGATAAAGCCTTCTATGCCGTTTAGGTTTTCTAGGAAATCTATGTGCCACCACGAGCGGCGAAATTCGCCATCGGTGATGACTTGGATGCCTGCATCTAGCTGGTCTTGCACCAGCTTGGCGATTTCTTGGTCTTCAATTTGGGTGAGCGCGTCGCGGCTGATTTTGCCTGCGGCGAAGTCGGCGCGAGCTTGTTTGAGCGCGGCGGTGCGCAGATAGCTGCCCACAGTGTCGGCGTGTAGGGGGAGGGTTTTGCTCATGAGGCGTTCCTTTTTGTAGTGGGGTAAACAAATTGAGCCAGAATGTTAAAACAAGTTAAGCCTGTTCGCAAATGGTTAGGCGGAATGGTTTGGGCTTGGAGGCAGCCTGAAAACGCTATGGGGGCGTTTTCGTTAAGCCTAACCGCGCATCTCAAACTGCGTTTTCAGGCTGCCTGATGCTATCGCTGGTACAATCCCATTCGTCTTAGAACCTGTATTCACTATTTTCAGGCTGCCTCAGCCTTTTTCTCCGCTCGCAAAGGAACGCATCATGAAACGCCTCTCCACTCAATCGCCCCAATTTCAGCAAGAATTGCAAGCGCTGCTCGCCTTTGAAACCGCGCAAGACCCGAAAATCGACCAAATCGTTGCCGATATTTGCGCCGATGTGCAACGGCGCGGCGACGCGGCGGTGCTGGAATACACCAACCGCTTTGACGGCACGCAGGCGCAAACGATGGCAGATTTAACCCTGTCGCAAGACGATTTGAAAGCCGCCTTTTTCAGGCTGCCTGAAAACGTACGCACCGCGTTGCAAACCGCTGCCGAGCGCGTGCAAAGCTACCATCAGCACCAAAAACAAGAATCGTGGCACTACACCGATGCCGATGGCACGCTGCTGGGGCAGCAAATCACGCCGTTGGATCGCGTGGGGATTTATGTGCCAGGTGGCAAGGCGGCGTATCCCAGCAGCGTGATTATGAACGCCATGCCTGCTCATGTGGCGGGCGTGCCCGAAATCATTATGGTGGTGCCCACGCCGCAGGGTGAGCGCAACGATATTGTGCTGGCGGCGGCGTATATCGCAGGGGTTACCAAAGTGTTCACCATCGGCGGGGCGCAAGCCGTTGCCGCGCTGGCGTATGGCACGCAAACCGTGCCGCAGGTGGACAAAATCACCGGGCCGGGCAACGCCTTTGTTGCCGCCGCCAAACGCCGCGTGTTTGGCGTGGTGGGGATTGATATGGTGGCGGGGCCAAGCGAAATTTTGGTGATTGCCGATGGCAGTACGCCTGCCGATTGGGTGGCGATGGATTTGTTTAGCCAAGCCGAGCACGATGAAATCGCCCAAGCGATTTTAATCGCCACATCGCCCGATTATTTAGACGAAGTTCAGGCTGCCATGCACCGCCTGATGCCCACCATGCCGCGCCGCGCAATTATTGAAGCCAGCCTTGGCAACCGCGGCGCCATGATTTTGGCAAAAGATTTAGACGAAGCCTGCGCCATCGCCAACTACATCGCGCCCGAGCATCTGGAACTTTCCGTGGAAAACGCCACTGCGTGGGCGCAAAAAATCCGCCACGCAGGCGCGATTTTCATGGGACGCTACACCAGCGAAAGTTTGGGCGACTATTGCGCCGGCCCCAACCATGTGCTGCCCACCAGCCGCACCGCGCGGTTTTCATCGCCGCTGGGCACATACGATTTCCAAAAGCGCAGCAGCCTGATTCAAGTTTCCGAACAAGGCGCGCAGCAATTGGGCAAAATCGCCAGCATCTTGGCGCACGGCGAAAACCTAACCGCCCACGCCCGCTCGGCAGAATTGCGCTTGAAAGACTGATTTTCAGGCTGCCTTAATCCATCCCCAAACCCTTTTCAGGCTGCCTGCGTTATATCAACAAAGGCAGCCTGAAACTTGCCAAGCCCCAACCCAAAGAGTATCTTTGCGCTTTTTAACAAACCCCGTTCACAACCCCGAAAGGAACACTCATGGCACGCGAAGTCCCCGCCGTATTCGGCAGCGTATTCCACCCCGAAATGCCCGTTCTCGCCTTTGAAAACGGCGCATGGCAGCCCACCCGCTGGCAATCCAGCAGCGAATTTACCCTCGCCCCCGCCGTGCACAGCCTGCACTACGGCAGCGAATGTTTTGAAGGGCTCAAAGCCTTTCGCCACGCCGACGACAGCATCCACCTATTCCGCCCCGATATGAACATCGCCCGCATGCGCCAAAGCGCGCGCCTGCTGCATTTGCCCGTGCCCGAAACCGATGCTTTTCAGGCTGCCTTAATAGAACTCGTGCGCCGCGCCAGCGACATCATCCCCGACGCCCCCGCCTCGCTCTATCTGCGCCCCACTCTCATCGGCACCGATCCCGTTATAGGCAAAGCCGCCACCCCATCCGCCAATGCCCTGCTTTATATCCTCGCCTCCCCCGTGGGCGATTATTTCAAAGTCGGCTCGCCCATGAAGCTGTTGGTGGAAACCGAACACGCCCGCTGCGCGCCACACATGGGGCGCATCAAATGCGGCGGCAACTACGCCTCCGCCCTCGCTTGGGTGCTCAAAGCCAAAGAAGAACACGGCGCAAACCAAGTGCTGTTCTGCCCCAATAACGACGTGCAAGAAACCGCCGCCGCCAACTTCGCGCTGATTAACGGCAACGAAATCATCACCAAACCGCTCACCAGCGAATTCTTGCACGGCGTAACGCGCGATTCGGTTTTAACCGTTGCCAACGATTTGGGCTACACCATCAGCGAGCGCAACTTCACCGTCGCCGAGCTCAAAGCCGCCGTAGAACAAGGCGCAGAAGCCATCCTAACAGGCACCGCCGCCGTGATTTCGCCCGTTACCAGCTTTGTGATCGACGGCAAAGAAATCCCCGTTGCCAGCACCGAGCGCGGCACCGCCATCCGCAAAGCCGTTACCGACATCCAATTTGGCTTGGCAGAAGACAAATACGACTGGTTGGTGCGCGTGTAAACCCTGTTACCACACAATAAAAGGCAGCCTGAAAACAGTCAATATGTTTTCAGGCTGCCTTTTTGTGAACATTTTGTAAACAATTAAACCACGCGGCTGAAATATTTGCCCAGCTAGCCATCATGGAGCATCGGCGGCTCGCCGACATTTTCCCAATCAGCAAAACCCTGTTGCACCAAATATTTGGCGACGAGCCGTCGCCGCGCCATTTCATCTTTCAGGCTGCCTACTGCCCGCGCAAAAACAGCGCGTCCAAATCCGCCAACCCCAGCTTCACCCAAGTCGGCCGCCCATGGTTGCATTGGTTGCTGCGCGGCGTGGCTTCCATATCGCGCAACAGCGCATTCATTTCAGGCAGCGTTAATTGCCGCCCCGCACGCACCGAACCGTGGCAAGCCATCGTACCCAAAATCTGGTTTTCCTTGGCTTCAATCGTTTGGCTGCTGCCCACCGCCGCCAATTCACGCAACACATCACGCGCCAGCGCGGCAACATCTGCCTTGCCCAACATCTGCGGCACGGCGCGCACGGCAATCTGTCCGTTGCCCAAATCCGCCAAATCCAAGCCGTATTGCGCCAGCTCGGCGGCGTGGTCGGCGAGCGCGGCAAGCTCGTTGTGCGTGGCTTCAAAGGCGACGGGAATCAGCAGCATTTGCGTTTTCAGGCTGCCTGCTGCGCTGCGCTGCGCCTTCATTTTTTCATAGTTCACGCGCTCGGCGGCGGCGTGCATATCCACCAAAATCAAGCTGTCCGCCGCCTGCGCCAACACATAAATCCCCAAAAGCTGCGCGATGGCAAAACCCAGCGGATAAGCGTTTTCAGGCTGCCTTTGCTCCGCCTGTGGCTCAAACACCGCCAAATCGTCATCATCGCGATACAGCTCGGCATAAGCGCGCAACGCCGCGCGATTTTCGTTAAGCGACAAATGGCGCTGTTGCGGCGCGCGGGCAGCGGCTTGATAAGGCATCGGCGCAGATTGAACGCTGCCTGAAACAGTATTTGCCGCAGGCATGGCAGGCATTTCGCTTTTCAGGCTGCCTGAAAACAAGGTTTCAGCAGGCAACGGCGCATCGGCATGAAAACGCTGTTGCAAAATTTCGCCCGCATTGCTCACGCTCTCGGTTACATCGGCGCGCGTTTCAGCTAACACTTTGTTTAACGAATGAAAAATCAGCTGATGCACCGCTTGGCTGTCGCGAAAACGGATTTCCGTTTTGGTGGGATGTACGTTCACATCCACCTGCTCAGGCGGCAAATCCAAAAACAGCACAAACGCAGGCGTAATCTGGTTATGCAACACATCGCGATACGCCTGCTTCACCGCGTGCAGCATCACCTTATCGCGCACAAAGCGATTGTTTACAAAGAAAAATTGCTTATCGCTCTTGCCCTGCGCAAAAGTTGGCTTGGAAACAAAACCGCGCAAAATCATCTCGCCTGCTGAGTTATCAATCGGCAAACAGGCAGCCTGAAAAGCTGCGCCCATAATCGCCGCCACGCGCTCGGATAGCGGTTGCGCGGGGTAGTCAAACACCGTTTTGCCGTTGTTTTTCAACGAAAAAGATACGGCGGGGTTTGCCAACGCCAGCCGCTCCAACATGGTGGCGCAATGCGCGTATTCGGTGTTTTCCGATTTCAAAAACTTGCGCCGCGCGGGCGTGTTGAAAAACAGCTCGGCGATTTCAATCGTGGTGCCGACCGGGTGCGCGGCGGCGGCAACCTCGCCCAATGCGCCATCGGATGCGCGGATTTGGTGCGCGTGGGCGTTTTGCGCGGTGCGGCTGGTGAGTGTGAGCCGCGACACGGAGGCGATGCTCGCCAGCCCTTCGCCGCGAAAACCCATGCTTTTAACGTGTTCCAAATCGGCTAAACTTTTGATTTTGCTGGTGGCATGGCGCGATAACGCTAGCGGCAAATCGTCCGCTTCCATACCGCAGCCGTTGTCGCACACGCGCAAAAGTTTGATGCCGCCGCCCGCAAGCTCCACGCTGATTTGCGTTGCGCCCGCATCTAGGCTGTTTTCCACGATTTCTTTGAGCGCGTTGGCGGGGCGTTCCACCACTTCGCCTGCGGCAATTTGGTTGATAAGATGGCTGGGGAGAAATTGAATGCTGGGCATGATGGGGATGGCTGTTGAAAAAAGTGGGCAAATTATAGCAAAGGTTGCGGCTCACCCGCCTGCGCCGCCAAGCGCGTGTAATGTAGTCGCCATGAAACAACATTTCATTTTGCTTTTCAGGCTGCCTTTGGCGCGAATGGCAACAGCGTTTTGAGAATTATTTGTAATTCTACAAAACAAAATCTAATTCTTTTGGTTGAGTTATTATCATCCTATCAGCCATTTTGCGACATTCATTCAGACTATGCCGTGCCAATCATCATCCCATTTGCATCACAATATGCTGCGAAATATCTGTTTTGAAAACAAATATCCTGCCATATCGCCAATTAAATTAGAATAAACAAAGCCTAACAAACATTAACAAATCAGCTTGACAGACTACATGTAACTACAATACATTACATCGCACGGCAAAAAGCCGTTTTTATAACAATTCAAAACGAAGAACCAACCATGACCACAACCACGCAAAATCAACCACGCGATGTCTATTTTTTTGGCACGTGTATCTTAGATATGTTTATGCCACAAGCAGGCATGGATGCCATGACGCTGCTTGAATCTTTGGGCATAAACGTTCATTTCCCCATGGAACAAAGCTGCTGCGGGCAGCCTGCTTATACATCTGGGCACGAGCAAGAAGCATTTAATGTTGCCAAAGCCCAGCTGGATTTATTCCCCGAAGATTGGCCCATTGTGGTGCCATCTGGCTCGTGCGGCGGCATGATGAAGCTGCATTGGCCCACCCTGTTTGCAGGCAGCGAATACGAAGCGCGCGCCAAAGAATTGGCAGATCGCGTGGTGGAATTCACCCATTTTCTGCTCAACATCGGCTATCAGCCCGAAGACAAAGGCGAGCCGATTAAAGTTGCTGTGCACACATCTTGCACCGCCCGCCGCGAAATGAACGTGCATCTTTCAGGCTGGAAATTGATAGACAGCCTGAAAAACGTTGAGCGCGTGGTGCATGACCATGAAAGCGAATGCTGCGGCTTTGGCGGCACATTCTCGGTAAAACATCCCGATATTTCAGGCGCAATGGTGAGCGATAAAGTTGCCGCGTTAAAAGAAACGCAGGCGGTGGAAATTGTGAGCGCGGATGCAGGCTGCATGATGAACATCGGCGGCAAAATTGAAAAAGACGAACCCAATATGCCGCGCCCCAAACACATCGCCACCTTCCTGTTGGAACGCACGGGAGCGAGATCATGAGCGCACGCGAAAACATCTTAACCAAGCTGCGCCAAGCCAATGCCTATCCAATGGCAGAGCCGCAAACCGATGATTACTATAAAGAAATGTCGCCCACATGGGAAAACGAAGTAGAACGCCTGAAACATTGGGCAAAAACCATGCGCGCGGTGAAAACCGAAATTTTTTGGGTGCGCGAAAGCGATTGGGAAAAAACGCTGGTTGAAGTTGCCCAACAAAAAGGGCTAAGCAATATGCTGCTTTCGCCGCAAACCGCGCACGGCAGCCGCGCCGAAAAAGCCCTAACACAAGCTGGCTTGGCAACGCGCAGTTTTGAGCAAAAAATTGACGATTGGAAAGACGATTTTTTTGCCAACGTAGATGCAGGTTTTACTTCATCGCTGTGCGGCATTGCCCACACAGGCACGGTGATGCTGGTTTCTTCGGTGGAAGAGCCGCGCAGCCAAAGCCTTGTGCCGCCTGTGCATTTTTGTTTGTTTGACACGCGTAAACTGTATGACACGTTCTACGCGGCGTTAACAGGCGAAAATTTGGTTGCCGATATGCCCACCAACATCATCTTGATTTCTGGGCCTTCTAAAACCGCCGATATTCAGCTCACTTTGGCGTTTGGCGCGCATGGGCCGCGCGATTTAGTGGTGCTGGCGGTGTTGCCTGAGCATATTTCCCCCAGCGATTTAGAAGACTAATCCCAATCCAAAGGCAGCCTTGCCCCTTTGTCCAAATCTTTGATTTGGGTATTAAGTAAGCA